>NZ_JAVBIN010000009.1:0-217231 GCF_032989665.1 Morganella sp. BCCO 40_0007
GTGAGAGTAGGGAACCGCCAGGTTATTATTAAGTGAAGAAGCCACCCATTGGGTGGCTTTTTTGCGTTTGGGCGAAAAGAAAAATACACCTATCTGTAAGCCGCCGGAACGAAACACATTTCTGACATACTGCTCTCATACTTTCATACTTTCATACTTTCATACTTTCTGTTTCGCTGAACCCACAGAAGTCGCCGGACTATCTGAATAATACAGAAAGTAATAGGAAGGTTGTCATCATTTACGGGAGTTACTGTTTTCCGCCGGATGCGGTGCGACAGGTGTGAACTGACAGGATAGTTTGCCGGTAAAATGAGTTGAAAAAGCAGCAGAAGGCGGATGGATAAAACTATCTGCTGCGATTCCTTAAAATTAATTTTCCTGTAACTGCTGCGTCCGCCATTTAGTCAGTTCAATCTGGCAGGCTTTCATTATATCGCCCGCACCGCTACCGCCAAAGGTTGCATCATAGCGATACCGGCATTCAGAATCACGGAAAGTAATAAAGGCAGATTGTGATGAATTCAGCGAGCGGATAGCTTCTTCGCTTCCGGCAGAATTGAGTGATGTAATTTCCTGTTTTTTCTGTAGCAGAACAGTATTCAGCTGCGTATCAGCAGTATTCAGTTTTTCATCGAGACAGCCTGCAAGTTTTGTCCGTGGCATATCTCCGATAGTCTGATAGCACTCCGCCAGTGGATCAGCTTTTTTTTCCTCTGCAGCGCTTACAGCAGAAAAACCAATACTCATACTGATAACGCCTGCAATTACTGCTATACGGGATAAATGCATTCTTGCTCCTTATTTCATATTCGTTATTGCCGGAGAAGCTCCCGGTTTATAGATTTATTCCGGGAAGCATTCCATGAAAACACGTCTAAAACAGAATATAAAAATAATATAATACCTGTGCCGGCTGACATGGCTGTTTGTGCTGTTTTGTTATTGAGTATTCTGTTTGTCATAGGTTTCTCCCGTACCATAAGGATATAAAACAATGCCACTTTCCGGATCTTTAATATCTACGGGTAAACGTCCGGCAGGAGAGTTAAGCGGGGTACTATTTTTTCCGGAGAATAGTGTCCTCAGGCCACTGCGGATATTAGTTTCCAGTGCGTTACGCTGACCATTTGTAATATCAAAACCGGTAATACCATAGATGGCGATATTGGCTTTTACATTATTCAGATACGCAATATCATATGGATCACGTGCAGATATCACGACTACAGGAATACCGGTACTATTGGCAGAATCAATAATAAATTGTGCATCAGTATTCCGGTTTTTCAGATTGTAGGTAACCAGTAAAATCAGATCCTGTCCGCTGATCATGTTGTTGATCTTTTTTTCTGAGAGTCTTTTTTTATCCGTTTTTATTTTTTGTGTGCTGACATGAATATGAGTTTCTGTTTCCCGCGCGATATCATCTAAGTGTTTCTTAATTAACAGATTACGGGGATGTTCATCAGAAATAACCAAAATCCGGTTATTCGGTTTCAGATGGTAAGGCAGAATACCGTCATTTTTTATGACAGTAACCGCTTGTTCTGACACGTAGTTTTCCTGATTTTTATGCTGTTCTGAAGCAACAATATGCTGTGCTTTCAGCGAATCCGCCGGTGATCCGGTGATCGTCTTATTCAGCTTCATCAGAACAACCCGCTTTGCTGATTCATCGATACGCTGCTGTAGTTCCGGGTTCTTTTGTGCCTGCTCATCCAGATAACGGTACAGATTATCAAGGCGTTTAACGGCATCCTCGTCCCACATTTTCACCGGCATCAGAATAATATCAGCACCTGCGGTCAGTGCGCGCTCCACGGCGAAATTGAGATCAAAATTATCGGTGATAGCTTTCATATCCATGGCATCTGTAATGATCAGCCCCTGAAAATGAAGCTCATCACGTAATATACCGGTCAGGATGGGTTTGGATAATGTCGCCGGTGTACCGGCTTTTGATCCGTCACGGGTTATTATTTTTGTATCGTCCAGGGCAGGGACAATAATATGGGCTGTCATAACAGCATCTGCCCCGTGCTGTAACGCGTAAGTAAAGGGGGGTAATTCTGTTTGCCGCCAGCTTTTTTCATCTGATGTGACAACGGGGAGAGCAACATGTGAGTCTGCCGAGACATTGCCGTGCCCGGGAAAATGTTTTAATGCGGTGATAATGCCGTGCTGATGAATTCCGCGGATATAGGCTGCTGACAGAATTTTTGTCAGTTCTTTTCTGTCAGAATAAGCCCGTACCCCGATAACCGGATTATTTTGATTATTGTTGATATCTGCGACCGGGCCAAAATTCATGTTAAATCCCAAAGCAGATAACTCACTGCCATGAATATCGCCTGTCAGTTTTGCTAATTCCGGATCTCTGGCTGCACCGAGGGCCATATTGCCCGGCATTTCAGTACCGACCCGTAACCGGGTGATATACCCACCTTCCTGATCTGTGCTGATAAATAAAGGCAGTTTGTAACGGGAGGACTGAATGTCATTAATTAACTGTACCGTCTGTGGTGTATCAATCAAATTTTCACGGAATAATATAACGCCACCTAATCTGTAATGAAAAATAATATTTTTAATATCATCATTTATATTAATAACCGGAACAGGAACAGGGCTTCGGAATATATCCCAATAGCGAAAGTCGAGTATCATCAACTGACCGATTTTTTCTGTCTGACTCATTCCGGAAACAATATATTCAGCGCTCTGTTCAGGATTATATCTGAGTTTTTCAAGTTCCTGTGGTATCAGCGGGGCCGCTGCCAGCTGAAAATGCAGCAATGATATAAATAACAGTATACTTTTTTTCACATTGACATCCTTTTCATGATGTTATTTCTGTTGTTTATTTTCACCGGAATTTTTTATTTTCTTATTAATCAGACCGCTAATAATTCCTTTTATGCTGATAGCCCGGTTTGCCGGATTTTTGCTCTAATTTCCGTTTGTCAGCAGGATATAACGGATAAATAAGGAAATCAAAAAATGATGAAAAAAACAGCATTGGCTCGTGCTATCTGTGGTGTGTTATTACTGAATTCAATCACAGCTTCTGCGGCCATAACGTATAAATATGAAAAGGATGTTACCGGACGAACTGTTTATGATAATCAGGTCGGTATGAATCCGAATCTGCGACCGGGTGATCCTTATTACGATGGGAAGCAGGTTATTGGCCGGGGCGGAAAGTCAGTCAATAGCTGGATTTTTGATCGCGGTACAGTTGAGGTGGATGACGGTGGCATACTGGATAAAGCTAAAGTGGGTGCCCCGAGAACAGCCGCTGAGCTGAACAACGGAAGTCGCCAGAATTTATATGAGCCGACCAATCTTGACGGGGAAGTCCGTATATTTGGCGGCGGAAAGGCAACGGATACACAAATTATTGGTAAGGGAATCGTTAACGTTTATGAAAATGCGCTTGTCAGTAATACATCAGTAAAAGAGATGGGGGTTCTGCGTTTTCATGTCGGCGGGGAAAGCCGGGATGATCTGAATGTTGAGCGGCAGGCATTTCTCATTCTGGATAATGATAATTTTGATAGTACCGGAAAAAATACTTTAATAGAAAAAGTTAATCTTGCGGGTAATCTCTTAATTCAGGATATGAGAACAGAGAGAGACAATAAAGATTTTAATATAGAATGGGAAGGCCGTAATATCAGCATTGATCCGATAAGCTATTTTCAGGTCGCAAATATTGATAGTCTTCATTTAGACCATGGTTCTGTCAGTCTGAAGCCCAAAATAAATGGCACGAATGCGATATTTAATGAACTGGTTGTAAAAGATCTCAGCGGACAGGGAACATTTTCATTCCATTCTCAGATCGCGGATGATATCAGTGATAAATTGGTAGTAACCAATAATGCAACCGGCGATTTTAAGGTTAATGTTTATGATACAGGAAAAGATATTTCCGATCCGGATGAAACCGTTGAACTTATTGAAATTAACAAAGGTGATGCGGAATTTAAACTTGCCGGGAATAATGGCGTGGTTGATCTTGGTATTTATAAATACCATCTTATTAAAGGCATAAAGAGTAACGGAAAATCAACCTGGTATTTAGCTACTAAAGCGGATCATATTCCGTATCCGGATATTGATCCGGGAGGCGAAACCCAGGGTGTACCCGATATCGATGAAAACGATGAGTATGTTCAGGAAATTGATGCGGAAACCGGAAAAGATGTCACTGATGATATCAGCACACCTGAACTCCGGGATATGTTATCTAACAGCGCACTGGCCGGGTTATCAATGACGTCAGTAAATCGCCAGATACTGCGCAGCGAAAATATGACTGGTCCGTCACGTCGTCATATTACGGATGAATTATCAGACAAGAAATATGGTGCCTGGGCAAATTACCGCTATGACAATACAAAGTTCAGTGACAGTGAAAGCCGGGCATTCAGAAATAGTCTGAATATTCTGGAGGTTGGCTACGATAAAATCAATAAAGCGCGTTATGGCGATATTGTATTCGGTTTATTTACCAGTGCAGGAAAAACCAAATCGACATTTGATTATACACCGGGACAGGGAAATACCGACAGCTTCGCTATCGGGGGATATACCCATTGGCAATATCAGGACTGGTATACCTCCGGGATGCTGAAAGGCTCCCATTTTAAAAACCGGCTGGATACACAAAGCAGCGGAGGGGCAGCGGTCAGCGGTTCCTTTAAGCAAAATGCACTGACTGTCAGTGCGGAAGCGGGTAAAAAACTGAATATTACACCGGAGATCAGTTTAACGCCTTATGGCCGGATAGATTACAGTCGTTTCAGTGAGGCGAAATATCAGTTATCTAACGGGATGGATATTCATGAACATAACAGCGACAGTGTGAATGGTGAAATTGGCTCACGTCTGAGTATGGATACACAAATTGATGATATTAAAATAAGTCCTTTTATGAATATCGGTGTTTCACATGAGTTTGTGAAAAACAATAAAGTGACACTGAATAAAAAAGATTTTTCAGCCAGAAATGAAACTACAACAGGTAAATATCAGGTGGGCGCAACTATTGCGTTAACGCCGGATACCCGGATAACCGGCAGCCTGGGTTATCGCCATGGTGATAAAAATGAATCACCTATTAATGCTTATATCGGATTGAAAGTCAGTTTTTAATTTTTATGCTGATAAAACAAACAGCCATACCGTGTCACCGGTATGGCTGTTTTCATTGTATTAATGCGTGGTACTTTCTTCCCGGGGTAATGCGGAAGCTGGTACCCCGAAGAGTTTGTCAAATGCCCAGTTAAAGAAAAACGTGTAGATCGGGATAAAAATAATCAGGGCAAAATCGAGCAGGAAAGCCTGAATTAAACTTACCGATAACCACCATGCAATCAGCGGAATAAGGAAAACCACCAGTGTCAGCTGAAATAAAACGGCGTGTACCAGTCTGCGGCGGAATGTCCGGATACGGGAGATCTGCCGGGATTCCCAGAATTCAAACAGGGTATTAAAAATAAAATTCCAGCTGACGGCGATGGTGGTAATGGCCAGTGCCAGCGGCCCGGTAACACCGGCGGAATTACCGGAAAGGACTGCCAGTGCTACTGATGAAATAGCCCAGCCGATGAGTTCATAGGTGGTGATAAAGACCAGTTTTCGTTTTAAACCCTGCATAGTTATATCCTGCTGCTGTTTACTGTAAAGAATTCGGCAAAAGTAAATCAATAGAGATGATAATAAAAGTCAGCTACTATCAGATTTTCTGACAGGCGGGAGGGGATATGCCGTTTAACAGTGATAATTTACAGCTCTTTCTGACGGTACTGGAAAAGGGATCATTTTCAGCCGCCGCGAGAGCGTTGCACCGTGTGCCGTCTGCTGTCAGTATGGCTGTCAGTAATCTGGAGGCGGAACTGGGATTTGCGTTATTTGAACGATCAGGGCGGGCACCGGTTCCGACTGAAAGGGCGATGGCGCTGGCGCCGTATGCCAGAGAAATAACCGATAAAATTCATCAGCTGAATGTGTTTACCCGCGAACTGACACAGGATGTGGAGAGTACGCTGGCGGTGGGTGTCGCAACCTGTGTGAATCCGCATTGCCTGTTTTCTGCATTACAGATACTGAATCAGCGTTATCCGTTGCTGAAGACGGAAATTTTATCCGGATCACAGGACGACATTCTGCCGCTGCTGCATCAGGGGCGTATCCAGCTGGCACTGGTCTTCGGCGGGCTGTATGTGGACCCGCTTGAGCAGTTTCACTGTATCGGCCATGAAGCCCTGGTGGCCACGATTTCTGCCGCACATCCTTCTCTTTCTCAGCAACAATCTGTTTATATTGAGGATTTAGTGCAGGCGAAACAAATTGTTATTGCCAGCCTTCACCATTCTCTCAGTGACGTGCGTTCACAGATGGCGACGAAAACCTGGCAGACCGATAATTTTATGATGGCGCTGGGGTTGGTTAAAGCCGGTATCGGCTGGGGGAATCTGCCGGAATCCATGATCCGGGAAGATGTGGCGGCCGGTACACTGAAAGTGCTGTCATTCCGCAATACCCGCAATGGTCTGGTGCTGCCGGTGCATATCGTCAGCCGGAAAGGGGATGTGCTGAAACGTGGCGCACAGGAGTGTATCGGACTGCTGACGGAAAGCCGTGTGTCCGCGGGAAATTAATTGTTATGATAACGGGATGAATCAGCAGAGAGGTACGCGTATGTTTGAAGTCCGTGATTTACAGGTTATTCAGGGCGGGAAAACATTGTGGGATGGCTTTTCTTTCCGGCTGAATGCCGGGGAGCGTCTGGGGATCTCAGCACCCAGCGGGTTTGGTAAAACAACGCTGGGGCGGATTCTGGCACAGTGGCAGCAGCCGCATTCCGGTGAACTGCTGCTGGACGGAAAGCCGGTGCCGGAAAATGGCTATTGTCCGGTACAGCTGGTGCCCCAGCATCCGGAGAAGTGTTTTAATCCGTACCGCACAACCGGTGCCGGGTTATACGATGCCTGGAAACCGGATGCGGAATGGCTGGAAAAGCTCTGTATTGAGTCTCACTGGCTGGAACGGCGTCCGGATGAACTGTCCGGCGGAGAGCTGGCAAGAATTGCACTGCTGCGGGCATTAGATCCGCGTACCCGCTTTCTGATCGCCGATGAGGTAACCGCTCAGCTGGACGCACATATTCAGGCGCAGGTCTGGCAGGTACTGATTGAAGAATCGGAAAAGCGGCCGCTCGGGCTGGTGGTGTTCAGTCATAATAAAGCGTTACTGGAGAAGGTATGCACGTCAGTTTGGGTTGCCGGGGAACAGGAAGGCATGCAATTACCTGATTTGGCGGTTTGACTTTTCCGGCCGGTAACATAAAAATACGAAGCTGATAAATAATAATGATAATTATTACTGATTTTGAAGGATCAGCGACGTGAAAAAAACTCTGCTCTGCTGCGCGGCATTTTCCGCATTTTCCGCGCAGGCCTCCTCTTCCTGCCAGTCATTGTCTGTTCCGGATGAGAAACAGACGATAATTGTCACCGGGACTTTTGATCACAACGGGCAGGCGTGTGTGCAGGTGCCGCTGTCTGAAAAGCAGGTTGTGATCGCGGAAAGTGAGAATATCCGTGATTTGTCACTCTATGACAGTCAGATGACACCCCGCCGGACACTGATTACGGACAATCCTGTCACCGAAATGCAATCTGTGTCATTCACGTTACCGTTTGATGACACATGGACGCTGGCGCCGCAGGGGGTACCCGGTTCAGAATGGAAGTTAGCACTTACAAACTATTCATATCAGCCGGTGGCTGAAAATATCTCTCTGCCGGTGGACAGCGTGCGTTTACAGCAGCTGATCACCCTGATCAACGGGCGTGATACCTCTGCATTCTGGCAGGCAGTGACGGAAACGCCGCTGGTGGAGGAGTATGATGAACACCACAAGCGCATCACTTTCCTCTGGCGTGGCGCAAAAGTGAATACTTACATACTTGGTGCACCTTCCGGGCAGCATGATCCGATGGCCAGACTGAATGATACTGATATCTGGTATCGTTCCTATATTGTCCCTGCCGGGACATTCAGCCAGTATAAAATTGCCCCCGATATTCCGTCGCTTGACGGTTCTGTTGAGGGCGCCCGCCGTAAAGCACTGCTGAGTACTGCACAGGCCGATCCGCGTAATCCGCTGAGCACGGGGGCTGACGGGGCTGACGAGTTTAACCGTCACGCTATCATTGCTTTGGATAACAACCGCGTATGTGATTTCCGGACGGCCGGGCAGCAACCGGTTTCCGGTACGGTGGCATTACATTCACTGCACAGTCAGATCCTGAATAATCAGCGGGAAATTGCCGTTTACACACCGGCGGCTCCGGGAAAAGAGCCCTGGCTGCTGGTGTTGTTTGACGGGCAGATATACCGCAAGAACTATCATATCGTCACATTTATTGATCAATGGCTGACCCGCGGGGAAATTCCGCCGTTGTATGTGGTGATGGTGGACAGTATCAGCAGTGAGCAGCGCGGCAAAGAACTGCCGCCGAATGAGCTGTTTCCGCAGTTTCTGGATAAAGAACTGATGCCGTGGCTCGTACAGCAGGGGATTGATATCCCTGCCGGGCGGACAATTATCTCCGGCAGCAGTTACGGCGGTCTGGCTTCCTCCTGGAATGCCATGAAATTACCCCATCGTTTCGGTAATGTACTGAGTATGTCCGGCTCTTACTGGTGGTCACCAGAAGGGGAACCGCCGGAATGGCTGATTCGCGAGTTTGCAGGTACTCACAAACTTCCGTTGCGGTTTTTCCTGGAGGCCGGTGTTTTTGAAACCCGTGCCGGCGCCGGCGGAATTTTACATAACAACCGGGCACTGCATCAGGTGTTACAGGAAAAAGGCTATGATGTTGTCCGTGAGGAGCGTCCGGGCGGGCATGATTATGTTTCATGGTGTGAAACGCTGCAGTCCGGACTGATACACCTGACTGACACAAAGGGGTCACAATAGTGTCACGCTGATGTCATAAGAGCGGATTAGGCTGTCCTGCGTTGATAACTGATAATTTTATTAATGACAAGGATTCTGCTGATGCTTCATGCGACGATGAAAACACGGGTTGCGGCCGCCGTTCTGGCACTGCTGACAGGTTCTGCATTACCGGCGGTTGCCGCGGGGAATGCAGATGCCATTCTGGCACAGGATCGTGCCGCCAAAGGCAATATCACGGAGTTCGGCGGTGCACGCCGCCTGTCGTCCGATCAGACTGAGGCGCTGAAAGCAGCTATCGGTCAGACCAAAGCAAAAAATGTGATTCTGTTTATCGGCGACGGGATGGGTGATTCCGAAATTACCGTGGCGCGTAACTACGCAGAGGGTGCAGGCGGCGTGTTTAAAGGGATTGATGCCCTGCCGCTGACTGGTCAGTACACCACATATGCGCTCGATAAAAAAACACAGAAACCGAATTATGTTACTGACTCCGCCGCGTCCGCGACAGCCTGGGCGTCCGGCGTGAAAACCTATAATGGTGCGCTGGGCATTGATGTCACCGGCAAACCGCACACCACTATTCTCGAACTGGCAAAGAAAAACGGCAAAGCGACCGGGAATGTCACCACTTCTGAAATTCAGGATGCCACGCCGGCAGCCCTGATATCTCATATCAGCCAGCGTAAATGCTACGGTCCGGAAGAAACGGCAGAGCGTTGCAGTACCGATGCCCTGGAAAACGGCGGATTGGGCTCTATCAGTGAGCAGCTGCTGAATGCCCGCGCGGATGTCACACTCGGCGGCGGGGCGAAGAGTTTCCGTCAGACAGCGAAAGCCGGGGACTATGCCGGGAAAACGCTGGAAGAGCAGGCAGCGGCACGGGGTTATCTGGTCGTCAAAGATGTCAAATCACTGGCGGATGTAAAAGCGGCAAATCAGGATAAACCGGTGCTTGGTTTATTCAGTGACGGCAATATGGAAGTCGCGTGGGAAGGCCCGAAAGCGTCCTACCGCGGCAACCTCGACAAACCTGTTGTGGAGTGCAAACCAAATTCAAAACTTGACCCGGATGCACCGACACTGGCTCAGATGACGGAAAAAGCCATTGATCTGCTGAAAGATCACGAAAACGGTTTCTTCTTACAGGTGGAAAGCGCATCTATCGATAAACAGGATCACGCTGCAAATGCCTGTGGTCAGATTGGCGAAACCGTTGCACTGGATGAAGCAGTACAAATCGGTATGGAATACGCGAAAAAGCATGGAGATACGCTGGTGATTGTGACCGCTGACCATGCCCATTCCAGCCAGATTATTGAAGCCGATGTGGTATCACCGGGGCTAACTCAGGCACTGCTGACCAAAGACGGCAGCGTGATGGCAGTCAACTACGGCAACTCGGAATCAGATTCGCAGGAGCATACCGGTGCCCAGCTGCGTGTGGCGGCATACGGTCCGGGGGCGGCGAATGTGGTGGGTCTGACGGATCAGACAGATTTATTCTTCACCATGCGGGATGCGATGGAACTGAAGTAATCTGCGGTACCTGATATTCACAATGTTCTGAAATGCTTTTCTTCATGTTGATAGTTTTACGTTGATGGTATTACGTTGATGGTATTACGTTGATGGTATTACGTTGATAGTATTATTTTGCTGATTTCAGCAGTGGCTGCCGCCGGTACTCTGTGCCGGCGGTTTTTTTATTATCTTTTGTAACATGATGATTTTTGAAATATATTTACCATAAGGTATACTTATCCGATGTCTCCGCCCGGGGACAGACATCCTGTATTCCGTAAAACTGTGTGTTTTATGCGATTTTTTTCTTCTGATGGCGGCGGTGTTTATTACTATTATCACATTGTGACACGGTGATCGTGTGATATACCGTTGATCTGATCGTTTTAACGGGAACACCATACTAATGACAACACCAGGCTGACGAAAACATTATGCTGACATTACTCCATCTTCTTTCATCCGTTGCGCTGCTGGTCTGGGGGACACACATTGTCCGGACCGGGATTATGCGCGTTTTTGGTGCGGATTTGCGGAGTCTGCTCGGAAAAAGCATCCGGAAAACATCACGGGCGTTTCTGGCCGGTCTGGGTGTGACCGCACTGGTACAGAGCAGTAACGCCACCGCATTGCTGGTGATCTCATTTGTGGCGCAGGGTATGATTGCGCTGCCGCCCGCACTGGTGATTATGCTGGGGGCTGATGTCGGAACGGCGCTGATGGCGCGGGTACTGACGTTTGACCTCTCCTGGTTATCACCACTGCTGATTCTGGCGGGGGTCAGCACGTTTCTCAGTCAGAAAAAGAGCCGGACAGGGCAGCTCGGGCGTGTTGGTATCGGGCTGGGTCTGATTCTTCTGGCACTTCAGCTGATCGTTACCTCCGCAGAGCCGATTACACAGGCTTCTGCGGTTCAGGCCGTTTTTACTTCACTGAGCGGGGATGCGGTGCTGGCTCTGCTGGTGGGCGCGCTGTTCGCCATGGTCAGTTATTCCAGCCTGGCGGCGGTTCTGCTGACAGCCACTCTGAGTGCCACCGGTCTGGTGCCGCTGCATATCAGTCTGGCGATAGTGATCGGTTCCAATCTCGGCAGCGGTTTTCTGGCGCTGATGAGCAGCCGGGGCCAGAATGCTGTTGCCCGTCAGGTCATGCTCGGCAGCCTGTTTTTCAAGCTGATTGGCTGTGTGCTGGTACTGCCGTGGGTAAAACCGCTGGCACTCTGGATCGGCCAGTACAATCTGCCGGCGGCGGAAGTGGTTATCTGGTTCCATGTTGTGTATAACCTGGCCCGCTGTGTGCTGATGCTGGCACTGGTAAAACCGATGGCACGGTTGTGTCAGCGGCTGGTCGCTGAACCGGAGGCGGCGGAGGATACGGCAGCGCCCCGTTATCTGGATCAGAGCGCACTGGATACACCGTCTCTCGCACTCGCCAATGCGGTACGGGAAACCCTGCGGCTGGGGGATGTCATTGAGCAGATGTTACAGCGCTTTGACAGCCAGCTGGCGGGAAAAGGTGAACAGAAACGGCTGATCGGCCATCTGGAAGAGGAAGCGGAACTGCTGCACAGCAGCATCAAACTCTATCTGGCGCAGTTGCAGCAGACTGAGCTGGGAGAGAGTGATTCCCGGCGCTGGGCGGAGGTGATTGATACCGCGATGTCGCTTCAGCAGTCTTCCCTGATTATCGGGCGGATGTCGCACGATGTGGCGAATCAGACCGCTGATCCGCAGCGCATCTTCTCAAAAGACGGCTACAGTGAACTGACCACCATGATGTCGCGGTTGCAAAATAACCTTAATCTGGCGATGTCAGTGTTTGTGTCCGGGGATGTGGATAATGCGCGGCGGCTGCGCCGGGCAAAACACCGGTTCCGTCTGCTGAATCAGCGTTATTCTTTTGCTCATGTGGAACGGCTGCATGTCAATAATCTGCAGAGTATCGGCAGCAGCCGCTTACATATAGGGCTGCTGGGGGATATGAAGCGTCTGAACTCTCTGTTTTGCTCTGTGGCCTATCATGTGTTAGAAGGTGTCGCAGAGATAAAACCAGAGACAACAAATGATGACACTTCTCACGAGACAGCTTGAACGCCGGGAGATTCAGGAGGTCTGGTCAATTGACCGGACAGTTTTGATCGCAGTGAAACAGCGGCAAAAGGGATGGGCGCGAAAGGGTTTTATATTTCATCCATTCCGTCAGAAAATACCGTGCATTTTTATCAGCACCCGGGATGCGAACTGATTGCAAAGCCGGACCCGGCGCTGTTTGCCCTTGAACCGGAAGATATCCATTTCGTGTATTTTTTCCGTGACTAATCATTTAACACATTAATATCCGGTTAATTTATAGACGCATTAATTATAGGTGTATGATTTTAAGGTATATAATCATGCACCTTTTTTGCATTTTATGTGAAAAAGCGGTTGCAACGGGCAGCAGATTATTTATGATAACAGGAATGATTCTCATTTCGTTATTGTAAGGAGTGGCTGTGATGCAAATCAAACACCCGCTTTCATCGTTTTTCTGGCAGCAGTTAACCGGAGTCGGTGGCATGATGCTGGCGCTGATACCGGTCGTGTTGTTTTTATCACAGGGACATGAACAGGAAGCCGCCCGCATTGCATTAGCGGTGGTGATTCTGCTGACAATGCCGATGCTGTATAACCGCGTATTGCGCCATTTCCTGCTGATTCCGGCAGGTATTGCATTTGTTCTGGGAAGTCTGCTCTGGTTTGAGCATCTGAGGATGTGATATCCGGAAGTAAAATTATTGCAGAAGATTGTCATAACAGTGGTGCGAAGGGGGGGACTTGAACCCCCACGTCCGTAAGAACACTAACACCTGAAGCTAGCGCGTCTACCAATTCCGCCACCCTCGCAGGTACTGTCATTCAATCTGCTGTCAGTTGTGTGTGATAAGATCTGATTGGTGCGAAGGGGGGGACTTGAACCCCCACGTCCGTAAGGACACTAACACCTGAAGCTAGCGCGTCTACCAATTCCGCCACCCTCGCAATTCAGAACTATCCTGTTACTGATAGCATGGAGGCGGATTTTAGCGGTTTTATCCGCGCCGTCAATAATTTTTTATCAAAATTGGTGACTTCGCTTAATTATTAGGCATTTGTGGCCAGGTAGATCTTAAATTTGCCGGTTTGCGCCAGCACCTTATGCTGACCAAACGTGCTGTCCAGCAGATCCGGGTACGGCAAAAAGGCGTTCGCCACGATGCAGAGTTTTCCGCCGCGGTTCAGGCGGGCTTTGGCACCGGAAATAAGGCGTTGTGCCGCACTGTAACTGGTGTTCAGTCCGTCGTGGAACGGCGGGTTAGCGACAATCCAGTCATAGCGGTCACTGATATCCGAATACACATCACTGGCGATAACACGGCCTTCCAGCTGATTGTGTGCCAGCGTTTCGCGTCCGGCTTCAAGAGCGGCGGCTGAGACATCACTGAGCGTCAGGGTCAGTCCCGGATTACGTTTGGCCAGTACGGTCGCAATAACACCACTGCCGCAGGCGATATCCAGCAGTGAGCCGGTCACCGGCTGGTTCAGTGATTCCAGCAGCAGCGCACTGCCGACATCAATATTATCCTGACTGAATACACCCGGCAGCGTCACGATTTGCGCGCCTTCTGCGGTATAACTGCCGAACCACTCTTTCAGGGCAAAGTGTGCCGGCGTGGTCAGTTCGCCGTAATAGAGGCCGCAGCGGCGCGCGCTGTCGATTTTACGGAGTGCCGTGAACGGCTCTGTCATTTTTTCCGCACTGCGGACACCACTGCGGTTTTCACCGACAATAAAAATATTGCTGCCAACCGGCAGACAGGAAAAAATCTGGGTCAGCTGGAACAGGGCTTCCTGTTTACTCTTCGGCCAGAAATAGATCAGTGTGTCGCACTGTGCGGCCGCTTCCGGGCTGACGGTCAGTGCAAAGGCAGCACGATCGCCCAGCGGTGCACGTAAAGCCTGCCACTGATGATACTGACTGGTGCTGACATACACTGACTGTGCGGAAAGCTGTGCGGCAAGGGGATCCTGAATGTCCCCGGCAAGCAGGACACGGCTCCCGGTAAATTCGTCTGCATGACGTAAAATCACTTCACTGGCCGGGGTAAGCATGGACATCCGTTAACTCCTGTAAATCATAATTCGGCAGCATTGGCGCGGGCAGCGCGCTTTGCTAAGATAGTGTCGTTTGTTATTTCAGGGATACATTATGACGCGACGAGACAGAATGCTGGCTCAGATGGGGATCACCCAATGGACGCTGCGTCAGCCGCAGCGCCTGAAAGGGGAGCTGTCTGTACAGATCCCGGCTTCGGCACGTCTGCTGATCATAACCGATGAGCAGGCAGATCTCACCTGTGATTTACTCAGCGATATATTTCGCAGCCTGAATATCACGGCAGAAGATGTTTACTGCATCACGCCGGATAATGTGCAGAGTATCCCGGCGCAGACAAATTGCCTGTGCTGGCTGCCGGGAACGGAAGCTGAACTGCCGGATTCACTGCCTTCATTACACTCACCCCGTATTGCCGATCTGTATCAGGATGCGCAGGCAAAACGTGGTTTATGGACACAAATTTATCATTATGATCACGCTGTCACCGCTGCTTCCCGCTGATTTTGCCGCCGCATTCCGTATTGAGCAGGCCGCTCACGCTTATCCCTGGAGTGACGCCACATTCCGCAGTAATCACGGCGAACGCTACCATAACCTGAAGCTGGAAACAGACGGGGAACTGGCCGGATTCGCTATCAATCAGACCGTGCTGGATGAAGCGACACTGTTTAATATTGCGGTTTCGCCTGAACATCAGGGAAAAGGTTATGGCCGTCAGTTACTGGAAAAAGTGATTGAGGATCTGACCGCAAAAGGGATTGCGACACTCTGGCTGGAAGTCAGGGCGTCAAACAAGCCGGCGATTGCACTGTATGAATCCCTCGGTTTTAATGAGGTCTCTGTCCGGAAAAATTATTATCCGGCGGCGCAGGGCAAAGAAGATGCGCTGATTATGGCGCTTTATCTGAGTTTCGGAATGTAATAGTGCGATAAACCGGATAAAACGGCGGTTTTTTATCCTTTTCGGTAATTTTCTGCGTGCTACCGTGATGGTATATATCCATCACAGGTACGTCTCCTCATGTTTATCCATAAAATTATCACACCGATGTTTGTCCGGCGCTTTGAATGCGCCGGTTCTGAGTGCCTTTCGCACTGCTGTCAGGATTGGTTTATCAGTATTGATAAGAAAACCTATAAAAAATATCACAGTGCTGACAGCATTGAAATTAAACAGATTTCTCAGGATCATGTGCTTAAATCGGAGCGCACCGATGCATATGCCTATATCCGGCTGACTGATGATAAACAGTGCCCGTTTCTGACGGAAAAACGGTTGTGCGGGATCTACAGCAAACTCGGGCCTTCAGCGATGAGTGATACCTGCCGTGAGTATCCGCGAAGTGAAGTGAAATATCAGAATGCAACCTTTAAACGTTTATCCCTCTCCTGCCCGGAAGTTGTCCGGCAATTGTTGTTTTCCGCCGATGCGATGCAACTGACAGAAGAAGATCAGTACCTGAAAAATGCACCGCAGAGTGCGGCGCTGACCGATCCGCAATACCTGGTCTATCTCTGGTGTCTGAACCTGGTGCAGGCGCCTTCACCGGAATTTGAGGATAACCTCTATGCGGTCATGCAATTGCTGACGT
This sequence comes from Morganella sp. BCCO 40_0007, assembly GCF_032989665.1. NCBI lineage: Bacteria > Pseudomonadati > Pseudomonadota > Gammaproteobacteria > Enterobacterales > Morganellaceae > Morganella > Morganella sp. BCCO 40_0007. Next base: position 16,231 of record NZ_JAVBIN010000009.1, read on the forward strand.
TTATCAGCAAACTCAGTTATGACATTGAGGCGAATTTCGACCGTATTCAGGGTGTGTATGAATTTCTGCTCAATGCAACGGAAAACGGTGAACTGACAGCAGAACGCAGAGCACTGCCGCATCCGGTCAGTTTTCAGACGGCGGCGCTGAGTATTTACGGCAAATTTATTCCGAAACTGTCCCGCAGCGGCAGTTTTTTACTTTCGACTTATATCAATACGCTCACACAACTCGGAATGGACGAACAGCAGACGGCAGAACGCACAGAAGAAAATATGGCGCGTCTTCGGGCCGAATGGAAAGTGCAGCAGCAGAACAGTTGTCTGAATGAATCGTATACATTGCGCAACCTGTTTTCTTATCTGCTGTATCACAGCCAGTTTCCGCACGCGGATAATTTCGCCGGTGAGGTTACCGGGACCCGTAATGCCCTGTCTCATTTCAGTCTGCTGGTGATGGATTATTTCTATCTGCGCACCAATCTGGCGGCACTGGCGGCAACGGAAAAACGGCCACTGAAAGAGTCAGATATTCAGCTTCTGATGGGGGCGTATTTCTCACTGAAAATGCATATGGGTGATATTAATACAGACTTACTGGCACTGATGGATCGTTGTCAGATGAGCGACGCACTCGCCTGTATCTGCCTGCTTGATAACTGAACCCGGGGCATTTTTCAGGCTTTTGTTGTCTCACGGGGCAATCCGGGCGAAAATAAGCGCCATTAATGAGAAATCAGAGGCGGGAACCGCGTGTTTCCGCCCCGCAGCCCCAGAAGAACACTCAGATGTCAAATAATGCATTTTTACAGGAAGTGGCCAAGCGCCGCACCTTTGCGATCATTTCGCACCCCGATGCCGGTAAAACCACTATTACCGAAAAAGTCCTGCTGTTCGGACAGGCAATCCAGAAAGCCGGTACAGTCAAAGGCCGCGGTTCTAACCAGCACGCCAAATCTGACTGGATGGAGATGGAAAAACAGCGCGGGATCTCTATCACCACATCGGTGATGCAGTTCCCGTATCACGATGCACTGGTAAACCTGCTGGATACCCCGGGGCATGAAGACTTCTCCGAAGATACCTACCGTACCCTGACGGCGGTTGACTGCTGTCTGATGGTTATCGATGCGGCAAAAGGGGTCGAAGATCGTACCCGTAAGCTGATGGAAGTTACCCGTCTGCGTGATACGCCAATCCTGACCTTTATGAACAAACTTGACCGCGATATCCGTGACCCGATGGAGTTACTGGATGAGGTGGAAAACGAGCTGAAAATTGCCTGCTCACCAATCACCTGGCCTATCGGCTGCGGTAAGCTGTTCAAAGGGGTCTATCACCTGTACCGCGATGAAACTTATCTGTATCAGACCGGCCAGGGGCACACCATTCAGGAAGTCCGCACCGTAAAAGGGCTGAATAACCCGGATCTGGATGCCGCTGTCGGTGAAGAGCTGGCGGCGCAGCTGCGTGATGAATTGGAACTGGTGCAGGGCGCATCCCATGAATTCGATGAGGAGCTGTTCCTCGCCGGTGAACTGACACCGGTCTTCTTCGGCACCGCACTGGGGAACTTCGGGGTGGATCATATGCTGGACGGCCTGGTTTCCTGGGCACCGGCACCGATGCCGCGTCAGACCGATGTCCGTGAAGTGACGGCGAAAGAAGATAAATTCACCGGATTTGTGTTTAAAATTCAGGCCAATATGGATCCTAAACACCGTGACCGTGTGGCGTTCCTGCGCATTGTGTCCGGTGTGTATGAAAAAGGCATGAAACTGCATCAGGTGCGTCTCAAAAAAGATGTCGTGATTTCTGATGCGCTGACCTTTATGGCCGGTGACCGTGCCCATGTGGATTGCGCGTATCCCGGCGATATCATCGGGTTGCATAACCACGGTACTATTCAGATTGGTGATACCTTCACACAGGGCGAGATTCTGAAATTCACCGGTATCCCGAACTTTGCACCGGAACTGTTCCGCCGTATCCGTCTGCGCGATCCGCTGAAACAGAAACAGCTGCTCAAAGGGCTGGTTCAGTTGTCTGAAGAAGGCGCGGTACAGGTCTTCCGTCCGCTGGCAAACAACGACCTGATTGTCGGGGCGGTGGGTGTGCTTCAGTTTGATGTGGTGGTTGCCCGTCTGAAAAGCGAGTACAACGTCGAAGCTATTTATGAGGCGGTTAACGTCTCTACCGCCCGCTGGGTGGAATGTGACGATGCGAAAAAACTGGAAGAGTTCAAACGCAAAAACGAACTGCATCTGGCACTCGACGGCGGCGATAACCTTTCTTATATCGCACCGACTATGGTGAACCTGAATCTCACCGCAGAACGCTATCCGGATGTGAGTTTCCACAAAACCCGTGAGCACTGACAGAAAAATAACGCTCCTCCGGGCGCGTTCAGGCCGCTGACAAACCCGCAGGGGTTGGCGACGACCGCCAGAGGTTGTAAAAATAAATCAGGAAAATCAACCTGTTGATTTTCGGCTGATAACACAAAGCAGGAAAAACCGCGTTTTATCCTGCTTTGTCAGCAATCTCAGCGCGCCTCCGGGCGCGTTTTTTTTATGCCGGAGTTAAGATACACTGACGGACAGATGATGTTCATCATGAAAATGAAGAAGGATAAGATAATGCGCAATACCATGAAATCACTGGCCGTCCTGCTGGTCAGCGGCGCGCTGTTCAGTGCATCCGCAATGGCGGAAGAATCCCTGAGTCAGAAAGCCGGTCAGGCGTGGGACAGTGCTTCTCAGTCTGCAGAAGATCTGGGTAAACAAGCGGAGCAGAAATTTGACGGTGCGGTAAACGATGCTTCACTGCTGGTGGATGACAGCACGATCACCGCCAAAATCCGCGGTCAGCTGTTAAGCGCTGATGGCATTGACAGTAATGATATCGCGGTGAAAACCATTAATGGTACTGTGTATCTCTCCGGGTTTGTCACCACAGAGGCTCAGCGCACACAGATTATTAATATTGCCAAAGATATTCCCGGCGTCCGTGCGGTGGAAGTCAGCATCGGGCAGTATAAATAACCGGCCGGCTGTTCGTGCCGGGGGATGAGAGAATGGGAACGTATATCCCGGTGACACCCGGGAAAATCGCACCACTGGCCTGGTTGCCTGATCCGCTTCAGGCAACCGGAAAACTGGCGCTGGTCTGCGAAGGCGGCGGACAGCGCGGGATCTTTACAGCCGGTGTGCTGGATGAATTCCTTAAAGCCGGGTTTAACCCGTTTGATTTACTGATAGGGACATCTGCCGGTGCGCAAAACCTGTCAGCATATCTGTGCGGCCAGCGCGGGTATGCCCGTCACATCATTACCCGTTACACCACGGATAAACAATTCTTTAATCCGCTGCGTTTTATCCGCGGCGGAAATCTTATTGATCTCGACTGGCTGATTAACACGACGTCGGCTGAATGTCCGCTGGATATCGCACATGCCTTACGGCGTTTTGAACAGGGGCAGGAGTTTTATATGTGTGCCAGCCGGGCGGATAACCTGGATGCCGCCTATTTTAGTCCGCGGGCCGGAGACTGGCTGGAATATATCAAAGCGTCCAGCGCCATCCCCGGGTTTTACCGCGAAGGGGTGGAGATTGACGGCATTACATATCATGACGGGGGGATCAGCGATGCCGTGCCGGTTATTGAGGCGTGGCGGCGGGGTGCTACCCGGATTGTGGTGATCCGGACTGTCCCGTCACAGCTCTATTACACGCCGGAGTGGGTGAAACGGATGGAGCGCTGGCTGGAAAAAAGTCATCTGAAGCGGATGGTGGCGATGATGAAGCAGCACGCCAAAAGCTATTACCGGACACAAAAGTTTATTCAGTCACCGCCGCCGGGTGTTGAAATTGCTGAAATTTATCCGAATGCGCCACTGGCGAGCAATGCACTCGGCAGCCGGGTAAAAACCCTGATGCAGGATTACCGCCTGGGCCGCCGCAGCGGACGCTATTTTCTCGCGACACTCGGTAACCGCTGGGCGGCTTATGAGCCGGTACGGACATCTGTACTGCGCGTTCCGCCTGCTTCTAACGATAATGATACACAATTACCGGTTACTGACGGCTCCGCAGCAGTATTACACTCACCGGAATATTCACCGGGACACTCACCAGAAAAGCCGGCGGACTGAATAAATGCAATTTATTGATACTCACTGCCATTTTGATTTTCCGTTTTTTACGGATAACCTTGCCCGTCATAAAGCCGCAGCGGCACAGGCCGGGCTGACTGATATTATTATCCCGGCGGTCAGTCATTGGAATCTCGGTACGGTGGCCGGGTTGTGCCGCTCATCCGGCAGTGAGCTTCCCCGCCTGCATGCCGCATTCGGCCTGCATCCGCTTTATATTGCGGAACATACACCAGCGCATCTGGAACAGCTTGAGTCGCTGATCAGCGAAAGCGGCGCAGAATGCGTAGCGGTCGGGGAGATCGGTCTGGATCGCTATATGGATGATCCGCAGTGGGATAAGCAGCTTGATTTTTTTATCGCTCAGCTGAAGTTAGCTGCGCGGGCGGATAAACCGGTTATTCTGCATTCCCGTAAAACCCATGACACGCTGGCGGCAGTTCTGCGCCGCCATCTGGTTCCCCGCAGTGGTGTAGTTCACGGTTTTGCAGGCAGTTTTGCCCAGGCGGATGCGTTTGTGAAACTGGGGTATTACATCGGCGTCGGCGGTACGATTACTTATGAGCGGGCGCAGAAAACCCGGCGGGCAATCGCACAGCTCCCGCTTTCTGCGTTATTGCTGGAAACGGATGCCCCGGATATGCCGCTCAGTGGTTTTCAGGGCGAACCGAACCGCCCGGAGCGGATTGTCCGCACGTTTGAGGTGCTCTGTTCACTGCGCAGTGAATCTCCGGAGGAGATTGCTGCTCAGATTTATCGCAATAGCTGTACACTTTTTTCCCTGCAATCATCTGATTAAGATTCCTGAATCGATTTTCCCCCGATTTTGTTCTGTTGCAGCCGGTATTCCGTGTGCCAAAACACCTGAAATCACCTACAATTGTAAACAGATGTTATTTCATGTTAGTTATCTGATTAAATATCCGTCAATTCCCGGTTCCTCAGGGATTTTTCAGAGAAAAACAGTTGAATAATGTGATTGTCATCATGTTTTCGTATTTTTTGTTACTTTTTTCAGTCGTTATTTGTGACGCAAGTTGATTGTTAACCGGACTGACCGGGTATAATCAGCGCCACAGGGTCCTGCTCTGAGCTGCATGCGGAACAGGACTATTAATCTTCATTATCGTGAACAGGGATACTTCCATGCAACTCCTTATGAGTCTGGTCGGGATGGCAGTGCTGATCTTTATCGCAGTACTGTTTTCCAGTGATCGCCGGGCAATCAAACTGCGGACTGTTATCGGTGCCTTTATTATTCAGGTGCTGATCGGCGCGCTGGTTCTTTATGTCCCGATGGGACGCAAAATCCTCCTTGCAATGTCTGACGGTGTCGCCAGCGTTATCGGCTACGGCCAGAAAGGGATGGACTTCATTTTCGGCGGCCTGGTCTCTGACAAAATGTTTGAGGTATTCGGTGGCGGTGGTTTCGTCTTTGCCCTGCGTGTTCTGCCGGTTATTGTGTTCTTCTCCTCGCTGATTGCTGTTCTGTATTACCTCGGTATTATGCAGTTTGTGATTAAAATTCTCGGCGGCGGCTTACAGAAACTGCTGGGCACATCCCGTACCGAATCCCTGTCCGCGACAGCCAACATCTTTGTGGGACAAACAGAAGCCCCGCTGGTGGTGCGTCCGTATATCTCCGGGATGACCAATTCCGAACTGTTCGCGGTAATGTGTGGTGGTCTGGCATCCGTGGCCGGTTCTGTTCTAGCAGGGTATGCGCAGATGGGCGTTCCGCTGGAGTACCTGATCGCAGCATCCTTTATGGCGGCACCGGGTGGTCTGCTGTTTGCGAAACTGATGGTACCTGAGACCGAGCACTTTGATGACCGTACCGAAGCCATGGCCGGTATGGCGGAAGAAGAGCGCCCTGCCAACATCATTGATGCGGCGGCAAGCGGTGCCTCTTCCGGTATGCAACTGGCGCTGAACGTAGGTGCAATGCTGCTGGCGTTTATCGCGCTGATCGCGTTAATCAACGGGATCTTAGGCGGTGTCGGCGGCTGGTTTGACTATCCGCAGCTGTCACTGGAACTGATCCTCGGCTGGCTCTTCTCACCAATTGCTTTCCTGATCGGTGTACCGTGGAATGAAGCGATGACTGCCGGTTCGTTTATCGGACAAAAAGTGGTGGTCAACGAATTTGTTGCCTTCATGAACTTCGGTGAATACATGAAGCCGGATGCACAGGTTATTGCTGCCGGTTTACAGCCGCTGTCTGATCACACCAAAGCGATTATCTCCTTTGCATTGTGCGGCTTTGCCAACCTGTCTTCAGTTGCGATCCTGCTGGGTGGTCTGGGCGGTATGGCGCCTAACCGCCGTAAAGACGTGGCACGTCTGGGTATGAAAGCGGTAATGGCCGGTACACTCTCCAACCTGATGAGTGCAACCATCGCCGGTTTCTTCCTGGCACTGTAACTGCTCCTCCCGCACAGGTGAACCCGGTTCACCTGTGCGTTTTACTGATTCGGTGTACTTGTCTTTCTGTCTCTCCCTGTCTATCTGTTTCCTGCGCTATACTATGCTGTGAATATGTGCTGTTATTTTGTGCATATCAGGCTGTTATTGTGATTTTTATCACATAACTGTATGTATTGATGTAAATGCCGTTATATAAACGTGATGAAAGGCACGTATTATAGTGCCAAGACATGCTCCAATAAGGCATGGATACCTTATAACGGATTCGGTGTTCTGTTTACAGTCACCTGTATTACAGCGCGGTGAGAAGGACCTCAGCGTTAACTCTTATCACAAGAGAGGCAACGTCTTCACGGAACCAAGTCCCGCTCGCCAACACATTTTGCATCGTTCAGATATTGCGTCTGCCCGCTCATGGCGCAGACATACGTTGGAGAGTTTTATGACCGATTTAACCGCCGCAGCGCAGCGCGCGTTGTCTTTAATGGATTTAACCACCCTGAATGATGATGATACTGACGCGAAAGTCACTGCGTTGTGTCATCAGGCGAAAAGCCCGGCAGGCCAGACTGCGGCTGTCTGTATTTATCCGCGTTTTATCCCGTTAGCCCGTAAAGTTCTGCGTGAGCAGGGTACACCGGAAGTGCGTATCGCAACTGTCACCAATTTCCCGCACGGTAATGATGATATTGAAATCGCGCTGGCGGAAACCAATGCCGCGATTGCTTACGGCGCAGATGATGTGGATGTGGTATTCCCGTACCGTGCTCTGATGGCCGGTAATACGCAGGTTGGTTTTGATATGGTAAAAGCCTGCAAAGAAGCCTGTGCCAAACACAATGTACTGCTGAAAGTGATCATCGAAAGCGGTGAGCTGAAAGATCCGGCATTAATTCGCCAGGCATCTGAAATCTCCATCAAAGCCGGTGCTGACTTTATTAAAACCTCCACCGGTAAAGTTCCGGTCAACGCCACGCCGGAAACCGCGGAAATCATGATGACAGTGATCCATGATATGGGTGTTGGTAAAACCGTTGGTTTCAAACCGGCCGGTGGTGTCCGCACTGCGGAAGAAGCCGCGCAGTATCTGGCGATGGCTGACCGCATCATGGGGGAAGGCTGGGCCGACTCCCGCCACTTCCGCTTTGGTGCATCCAGCCTGTTGGCCAGCCTGCTTAATACGCTGGGCTATGCAGACGCCAAATCTGACAGCAAGTATTAATCACGTTTACCGGGCTGCTTTTGCAGTCCGGTTTTTTGATTAACCCGGCACCTCAGGTACCGGGACGGACCCGGTATTTTTAAGGAGAACACCGTGTTTCTGGCTCAGGAAATTATCCGCAAAAAACGGGACGGACATCCGCTCTCTGATGAGGAAATTCGTTTCTTTATTAACGGGGTACGTGATAATTCAGTCTCTGAGGGACAAATTGCGGCGCTGGCGATGACTATTTATTTCCATGATATGAACCCGCAGGAGCGCGTCTCGCTGACACTGGCGATGCGGGACTCCGGCTCGGTTCTGGACTGGAAACACCTTAATTTACCGGGACCGGTTGTGGATAAACATTCCACCGGTGGTGTCGGGGATGTAACCTCTCTGATGCTCGGGCCGATGGTCGCTGCCTGCGGCGGCTATATCCCGATGATCTCCGGCCGCGGCCTGGGGCATACCGGCGGTACGCTCGACAAACTGGAAGCGATTCCCGGTTTTGACATTTTCCCGGATGATGAAACCTTCCGCCGCATCATCAAAGAGACCGGTGTGGCGATTATCGGCCAGACCAACTCTCTGGCACCGGCGGACAAGCGTTTCTATGCGACCCGCGATATTACGGCAACCGTAGATTCAATCCCGCTTATCACCGCCTCTATCCTCGGCAAAAAACTGGCTGAAGGCCTGGATGCGCTGGTGATGGATGTGAAAGTGGGCTCCGGGGCATTTATGCCGACATATGAATTATCAGAGCAGCTGGCGCAGGCGATCGTACAGGTTGCCAACGGCGCGGGCTGCCGGACGACCGCACTGCTGACTGACATGAATCAGGTGCTGGCCTCCAGTGCCGGTAATGCGGTGGAAGTACGTGAAGCGGTGCGTTTCCTGACCGGTGAGTACCGCAATCCGCGTCTGTATGACGTTACCATGGCACTGTGCAAAGAGATGCTGGTCTCCGGCGGACTGGCGGCTGACCGCACAGAGGCGGAAGAAAAACTGCAGCGTGTGCTGGATAATGGCAAAGCAGCGGAAATTTTCGGCCGGATGGTAGCCGCACAGAGCGGACCGGCTGATTTTATCGAACGCTATTCGCACTATCTGCCATCGGCAGTACTCAGCAAACCGGTCTATGCTGAAACTGAAGGCATTGTCACCGCGATGGATACCCGCGCACTGGGTATGGCAGTTGTCGCACTGGGCGGCGGACGCCGTAAAGCCAGCGATCCGATTGACTACAGCGTCGGGTTAAGTGATATTGCGCCGATCAACAGTATTGCGGACGGACAGATGCCGCTGGCGATGATCCATGCCAATAATGAAGATGCGTGGAATGAAGCGGCTCAGGCAGTACGTCAGGCCATCACACTGAGTGAACACCCGGTTACTGATACCCCGCTGATTTACCGCCGGATCAGCGAATAAGAACAATTTTGTTATTCACGCGGAGCCCTGCATCCTGACGTGATCTGACACAGGAGAGAAGTATGAAACGTACATTTATTATGGTGCTGGATTCATTCGGTATCGGCGCCGCACATGATGCCGCTGATTTCGGCGACACCGGTGCTGACACGTTAGGTCATATCGCACAGGCCTGTGCCCGCGGTGAAGCAGACAAAGGCCGTAAAGGGCCGCTGCATCTGCCGAATCTGTCCCGTCTGGGACTGGGTAAAGCCGCAGAAGAATCCACCGGGCATTTCCCGGAAGGTCTGGATAAAGATGCAGAGATCATCGGCGCATACGGCTACGCCGGGGAATTATCTTCCGGTAAAGATACCCCATCCGGTCACTGGGAAATTGCCGGTGTACCGGTTCTGTTTGACTGGGGTTATTTCAGCGATCATGAAAACAGCTTCCCGCAGGAATTACTGGATATTCTCGTAAAACGCGCCAATCTGCCGGGCTATCTCGGTAACTGCCACTCATCCGGCACCGTGATTCTGGATCAGCTCGGCGAAGAGCATATGAAAACCGGCAAACCGATTTTCTATACCTCTGCGGACTCCGTTTTCCAGATTGCCTGCCACGAAGAAACATACGGCCTGGAAAAACTGTATGAGCTGTGTGAAATTGCCCGTGAAGAACTGACCAAAGGCGGTTACAACATCGGCCGTGTGATTGCGCGTCCGTTTACCGGCGAAAAAGCCGGTTCATTTGAACGTACCGGCAACCGTCACGACTACGCGGTTGAGCCGCCGTCAGCCACCATGCTGCAAAAGCTGGTGGAGGAAAAGCAGGGGGAAGTGGTCTCTATCGGTAAAATCGCGGATATTTATGCCCATGTCGGTATCACCAAAAAAGTGAAAGCAACCGGGATTGATGCGCTGTTTGACGCATCGCTGGAAGAGATGAAACTGGCGGGCGATAACACTATCGTCTTTACCAACTTCGTTGATTTCGATTCCTCTTACGGCCACCGCCGTGATGTGGCCGGTTATGCCGCAGCGCTGGAGTTATTTGACCGCCGTCTGCCGGAAATGCTGAAGCTGGTGAAAGAGGATGATGTTCTGATCCTGACCGCCGATCACGGTTGTGATCCGACCTGGCCGGGCACTGATCATACCCGCGAGCATATTCCGGTATTGGTTTACGGACCGAACGTCAAGCCGGGCTCACTGGGTTACCGTGAAACATTTGCGGATATCGGACAGACAGTTGCGTCCTATTTTAATTTATCCCCGATGGATTACGGCAAAAACATGCTGTAATGTGTTTCTTTTTTCGGGCAGACAGTCAGTCTGCCCTTTCCCTTTGGATTGACTGAAAGGATTTTTTTATGGCTACCCCTCACATTAATGCTGAATGTGGTGATTTTGCTGATGTTGTTCTGATGCCCGGCGACCCGCTGCGTGCAAAATACATTGCAGAAAATTTTCTGGAAGATATTAAACAGGTTAACAATGTGCGTGGCATGCTGGGTTTTACCGGAACCTATAAAGGCCGCCGTATTTCCGTGATGGGCCACGGTATGGGTATCCCGTCCTGCTCCATTTATGCCAAAGAGCTGATCACCGAATTTGATGTGAAAACCATTATCCGTGTCGGCTCCTGCGGGGCTATCAGCCGTGATGTCAAACTGCGTGATGTGGTTATCGGGATGGGGGCGAGTACGGATTCCAAAGTGAACCGTCTGCGTTTCAAAGATAACGATTTCGCGGCTATCGCGGATTTCGGCCTGGTACGCAATGCTGTTGAAGCTGCTGAAACTGCCGGTATTCCGGCGCGTGTCGGTAATATCTTCTCTGCCGATTTATTCTATACGCCGGACCCGCAAATGTTTGACGTGATGGAAAAATACGGCATCCTGGGCGTGGAAATGGAAGCTGCCGGTATTTATGGCGTAGCGGCGGAATTCGGAGCGAAAGCGCTGACTATCTGTACTGTTTCTGACCATATCCGTACCGGTGAAAACTTACCGGCAGAGGAACGTCAGACTACTTTTAATGAAATGATCACTATTGCACTGGAATCTGTTTTACTGGGCGATAAGAAGTAATTTATTTCAGTCATTATAAAAACCGCTGCCGGTATTATTCTCCGGCAGCGGTTTTTTTATTATTTACTGTTATCAGGTCCGGTATGAATTTCTGAAACACCATTTCCTATCGCAATTTTAAAACTAAAATCACAGGTTTTATTGAGAACTTTGGCATAGGCTATGAATATAATTAACGTCAATAATACTACCATAAAGGATAAGCTGATTATTCTTGCGGCGGATATTATAAAATTAAAAATAATTATGGGTAATTCTGGTATTTTTATCATATTAAAAGAACACATAAGTAAGTTAATAAGAAAGTAAAATAAGGTGCCTGATTAACCGCTACCTGCAACAGAGAGAAACGGGGGGATTTCTCCCCCCTCAGCATCATTTATCACTACAGGACAATGTTGCGTCAACCAGCATATCTCCGCCTTTCAATGAAAAATCGGATACCCGATGATTATTGAGTAACGAATTTACAACATCAGAAATTGTAAGAGCGATTATTAATACCACTGCAACTATGGCTAATGTTGTTATTGATCTTTCGGTCATTTCTCTTGACTCCTTTAATTTAAGGAGGCAAAATCCCTATTGTCTGGTAGGGATTCGGCCCCGGTTTATGTTGAAAAACGTAATCGGGGCTTTCTTCTATCAGGAACAGGGAATATATAGCCTGATCCGGACAGAATCAGGCACCCGCAGAAAATATAACAACTGTATTTCTCTTTATCTCTAACCCGTTCGGGGGATAATACGGAGATATATCACAAAATATTAGTCTCACTATCCGTTAATACAATGATTATTATTTTTGTCAGTTAGCGGAAATAATAAAGCCGCTATTAAGCGGCTTTATATTATTATGGCGGAGTGAGCATAAATAATTTTTCATTCTCACCGCTGTAACGGGATAATGCGCGGTTAATATCTTCTGCGGTAATCTGATTGATTAACGCCTCTTCCGTTATTATGCGGGTAAATTCATTATCATCCCCGGCAATCTGAGCCAGTGATTCTGTCCAGAATGCAGCACTCTGATAAACCTGCTGTTTTTCCAGTAACCAGTTGGCTTTGGCTTCTTTCAGCGCATTTTCACTGATACCTTCTGCTTTCAGTTTTTTCAGCACATTCCGGCTGAGAGCCGTCATTTCTGCGGCGCGCTGAGGATCGGTGGTGAAATTCAGCCGGGCGCTGTAGTACGGTGCCGGCAGTTTTGCCAGCATAGAGGAGAAACTCAGGGCATAAATACCGCCGGCCTGTTCACGCAGTGCGGTGCGCAGCTGTTTACTGATGATGCTGTCAGCCAGTTGCAGGGTCAGGCTCTCTTTATGTGACCACCGTGCTGGTGCGGCATACTGAATACTTACCATGGTCTTGTCAGAACTGGCGATCGGGTAAGTCCGGCTGAAAGACGTCATTTTCGGCGCAATGGCCGGGTCCCGCCATTGCAGGTGCTGCCCGGAAGCGGGCAGGGTGGCAATCCATTTCTCAACAGCCTGTTTTATCTGTTTCTTATCTGCCGCACCACTGATCACTAACGTCATGTCCTGTACCGGGCTGAGCAGAAGCCGGTGGTTGCTCTGTAACTGTGCGGCCGTAAACTGACGCCAGCCACCGTTTTCACTGATCACCAGACGATCGCCGTTAGTATGGCTTTCGCGGTTGATGGCATCCAGGAAACGGCGCTCCACCGGGGTACTGCTCAGGCTTTCCAGCGTCAGTTGCTGATTGCGGAGGAGTTTCTCACCGCTGAACTGCGGCTGTGTGATCTTCAGATGCAGCAGTTTCAGCAGCGTATCCAGCTCTTCCGGCGGTGCCTCACCACGGAAGCCGTGATTCAGCAGTTCACTGTACGGCCGCAGTGTGAGGCTGTGCTGCTTACTGAATAATGTCAGCTCACGGGCACTCAGTTCGCCATAACCGCTGCTTTCCGGCAGTTTCAGTGCCCAGTCGGTCAGTCCTTCCTGTCCGGCGGGTTCCAGTGAACGGCCGCCCGGGATGCGCAGGTTGATCTGAATATTGTCTTTCAGATTTTTATCCTGATGCACAATCACCCGCAGACCATTGGATAACTGCCACGACTCCGTGGACGGCAGCGACAGTGATTGTTCCTGCACGATGGTACCGGTGGCAGCCGGGGCGACATTCAGCGCCACCTGCCGTACGGTCAGGGAGAACGGTCCCGGGGCTGATTGGCGGATTTGCTGCCAGCGGTCAGTAAAGGCTTTTTCCGTAAAACGTGTCTGTTCGCTGTCCGGCCCGAGCAGCGCCAGACGCGGTGATGCCTGATTCAGGAATCCGGACACATGCGTTTTCAGCGTATCCGGCGTAACCGGTTTGAGTAATTCCCAGGCAGTAGTGAGCTGCTGACGTTTGTCCTGAACCGGCATCCGGTATTCCAGCGCAGTGGTGATGGTATCCGCGAGATAATCATGGCCGTAGCGGGATTCCCCGGCGGCCTGCTGACTGAGTTTTGCCAGCAGACTCTGTCGTGCATCATCCAGCTCTGCCTGTGTGACCGGCTGTGTCGCCAGGCGCTGAATCTCTGTCCACAACAGGGTGATGCTGCCGAGATAATCGCCGCCCTGCGGATGCACTATCATCAGTTGCTGAAGACGACGGCTGTCCAGCATAGCTCCCTGCGGGTTGATACTGGCGGCAGGCAGCTGTCCGTTATCCACCAGTGCAGTCAGGCGCTGATTGAGAATTGTCACCCAGAGATTATCCAGCAGGTCGTCATACTGTCCGTCACGGGTGTTGAGCGGGGCACGGATATCTCTCTGAAGCGCGAACTGCATAATGCGCTGTCCCTGCTCCTTATCAAAGACCGGCTTTACCAGCAGACCCGGCTGAGGGGCAAAACGCTGACGGGCCGGATCATCCTGTGCGGCGTCTTTTTTGGCAGGCTGATTAAAATACGCTTCCGCCAGATTACTGACATCGTGGCGGTTAAACTGCCCGATAACCACCAGGCTCATACGCTGCGGCTGATACCAGGTCTGATAGTAGTCTTTTGCCGTGCTGACCGGCGCGTGGCGGATCACATCCAATAACCCGATCGGGTCACGTTCCGCATAGAGACTGCCTGCATAGCGCAGCTGCTCAAGGGCATTATTGATACGGAAGCCGATACCCTGGCGCAGCCGCCATTCCTCAATAATGACAGAGCGTTCTTTATCAAAGGCATCCGGGTCAAAGGTCATGCCCTGTGCCCAGTCGGCGAGAACCTGTAAACCGGTCCGGATTTGTTCCGGCGTGGCCTGCGGCAGTGACAGTTTATAGACAGTTGAATTGAGGCTGGTGGCGGCATTGACATGGCTGCCGAGGTTCAGCCCCTGTTTTTCCAGCTGTTTAAAGCTCTGTGTATCCGGAAAATGGGTGGTGCCTTTAAAGGCCATGTGCTCGGTAAAATGTGCGAGGCCGCGCTGTTCCTCAGTTTCCTGCAATGAGCCGCTTTCCACCAGCAGCCGCAGTTCCGCGCCGGGCTGCGGGCGTGACAGCAGATACACATTCATACCGTTTGCCAGGCGGATGTGCTGTAAATCACTGCGCTGCGGCAGCGGACGATTATCTGTGCCCGTGGTGCCGGCTGCGGTACAGCCGGTGAGGATCAGCACCGCACCGGCAAAGGTCAGTTTATAATGCATATCGGACTCCTGATGTGCAGGTGGCGGCAGGGGCGGACAGCGCGATCACACGGTCAGCCTCCTGCTGAAGAAAACGCTGGTGACTGACCAGCAGAAGTGTGCTGCCGGGCAGACGGCTGCGGAGCAGGCGGATCATGCGGACAGCATTGTCATCATCCAGTGCCGAGGTAATTTCATCGAGCAGCATCAGTTTCGGCTGACTGAGCAGCAGACGGGCTATCAGCAGGCGCTGCTGTTCGCCGCCGGACAGACGCTGACGCCAGTCGGCATCGGTATCCAGCTGTGGTGCGAGTACGGCAAGCCCGGTGGCACCGAGGACATCACGGTAATCGTCCGTCGTGAACTGTGATGCGGCATGCGGATACGCCAGCAGGGATTTCAGTGTCCCTGACGGCAGATAGAGTGATTGCGGAACCCACATCACATCCTGTTCGCGGCTGATATTGCCGCGGTAGTAAGGCCAGTGGCCGCTGAGTGCGCGCAGCAGGGTGGATTTACCCAGCCCGGAGCGGCCGCTGATAATGGCAAATTCCCCGGCACGCAGGGAAAGAGAGACATTTTCCAGCAGCGGGCGGTTATCCGGCAGCAAAATATCGGCGGAAACGTCCAGGCGTACTGCGGACTGACGGGTTTCAGTGACATCAGACACCGCATCATTTTCCAGAAGGCGGACAAAATGGTACAGACGGGTTACCGTTGCCTGCCAGGCGGCAATTTCTTTATAGGCAAAAATAAACCAGCCGAGAGAGGTGGCAACACTGGTAAATGCCTGACGCAGCTGCATTAATCCGCCCAGCATCAGTTCACCGGCGAGGAATTTCGGCAGTGCAAACAGAATGGGCGCAAGTGCCGTAACCTGCTGATAACCCACGGTATAAAATGCCAGATTCCGCTCACAGCGGATCAGCTGATTCCAGTTGGCCGCCACGCGGGCAAAACGGGTCAGCAACTGCTGTTTATCCTGCGACTCTCCCCGCTGTCCGGCGATGGCGTCACCATGCTGTCTGCGGGTGATCAGCGCCGCACGGTAATCCGCCTCGCGCTGCTGTTTTTCCATATTCAGTTTACGCAGCGGCCCGCCGATAAGCTGTGTCAGCGCGATACCGACAAGGGTGTAAGCGATACAGGCCCAGAACATATAGCCGTTGATCCGCCAGTCTGTCCCGGCAACAGAGAGCAGAATACTGCCGGAGAGCTGCCAGAGAATGGCGGCAAAAGAAATCAGGGTCAGCAGCGAGTGCAGGAACGTGATCAGCAGGCTGAGGGTGGATTCCACCAGCAGGCGGACATCCTCGGCAATCCGCTGATCCGGGTTATCCGGTTCCTGTGCGGTCAGGCGCAGCAGATAATGGCGGCTTTGCGGCGACAGCCAGCGGCTGAGGATCTGTTCTGTCATCCCCTCCCGCCAGCGGATAGCCAGTTTCTGCCGGAACCAGGTGCCGAGCACCACCACCAGAATCAGTCCGCTGACCAGCACGACAAAGAATTTGATCAGCTGATACAGCGCCGCACCGTCCAGCTTCTGTAATGCATTATAAAAATCCCCGTTCCACTGGTTCATGCGGATATTGAACCAGACGGAAGAGAGTGTCAGCCCGAGAGACAACAACAGTAAGAACCAGCAAAACAGGGCGGCACGCCGCCCCCAGAACGGCTTCACCAGCCAGATAAATTGTTTTATTGTTTTCATTGATTATTCATAACGTTAAGAGACATTGCTCACATGCTCAGATTAAAAATCGTAATTCAGCTGTAACCAGAACTGACGGCCCGGATCATAGGCAATCACCTTGTTACCGGCATAGATAAAGGTATCCGCGACATTTTTGTTATTCAGAACGTTATTCACTTCCAGTGAAACGGATGCGCCGTAAGCAAACTCCGGTTTCCAGTTCACGCGGGTGTCCCAGGTGAATTTGGATGCAAAATGCTCTTTCTGATAAACACGTAATTCACCGTACTGCGGATCACGGACCACTTCATTGTCATGACGGACAGCCTGATTACGGGCTCCCCACCATTGCAGGCGGTTGTACCAGGAGATGTTGTAGTTATCCCAGTCACTGGTCAGCTCGACATTCAGTTTCAGCGGTGAGTTAAAGTTGCTGGCAGGCAGATCACTGACATCGATCACTTTGCCGCCGTACATTACTTTGTCGGAGTTAATGGCACTGCCCGGCTCAAAGAAGGCATAGCCCTGGTCAGACGGGAAGTTGGTTTTGGTATCCTGCCAGACGATTGAGGAGGTAAAGACATGGCTTGCCTGTCCCCATTCCCACGGCTGACTGTTGCTGACGGCCAGGGTGACGGAGTCATGTTTGCTGCGTCCGGCATTATCAAAGGTACGGATTTTGCCTTTATCGGAGTATTTATCCGACCCGGTCAGGTTGTTATATTTGGTGCGGCTGCGCACTTCATCATAACCTTCACGGTGAACATAGGTCAGACGCCAGGTGGTGCTGAGGATTTCCTGTTGCAGACCAAGGGAAATCTCATCGTTATACGGGGTTTTCAGTGAATCCAGACCTTCATAATCATTGGTTTTATCCCAGGTCGGTTCCATTCCCATAAAGCCGCACATATAACATTTTTCCAGCCCGGCATTCTGCGCGCCGTACAGGGCGTAAGTCAGCATAGAGCGGCCGTAATAGCGGTTGGCACCGGCAATCAGTAATGTCTCTTTATTACCGAACAGGTCATAAGTGGCGGCCAGACGCGGGGCGATATTGGTTTGCCGGACAAAGTCATCACGGTCAACACGGACACCCGGACGCAGTGTCAGCCGGCCGATTTCAATATTGTCATCGGCAAACAGGGAGTAGTTGTTATAACTGACCGAGGCGGTTCCCGGCAGGAAGCGGTGCACATTGACAACCGGGTCCTCAATCCCCCATTCCGCGTAGCTGACATAGTCTTCGCTGGTGTGGTAATGCGACTTATCGCGGATATAGCGGCCTTTGGTATGGGTGGATTCCATCCCGAGTGTCGGGCGGTGTGTGATCCCGAAGCCCTCTGACGGCAGGAAACGGGCGACGGCTTTGGTGGTGACATTGTCCTGCTCTGTCCGCAGATCACCCAATCCGCCCATTTTGGTGTTAACGATCGTTTTGCCGTCCGGTAACTTATCCTTCATTTCATAGAAATTCTGTTCGTCATTCACACGGTTATCTTTCAGTTTCTGATAACCCAGAGTGAATTCCAGATCGGCCAGGCTGGTCTGGTGTTTCAGTACACCGGTCACACCTAAGCCTTTATGGTTATTGTCATAACCGGAGTTGGCAATATTGGAGGCAAACAAACGCGCCTTGTAATCGGAGTAATTCAGGGAAATATCGGCGGTGGTCACCGGCGAAAGATCCATCGCATACTTCACAAACAGGTTGTCCGAGGTACGTTTCTGGTTACGTTTGCGCTTATCAAACTCATATCCGACGAGCTCTTCACCCTCCATCACCGCCATCAGTACCGATGTATTGGCAGGAATCGTGGAGGTGCGGCGGGAGGCCGATACGGTCAGGCCGCTGTTTTCGGTTACACCGACTTCAAACCAGCCGCCGAAATCGTGTTTGTTATATTCATTCTGGAAACGGGCCGGATGACTGATATCATTTTTTGATGAATCAATCGGCTGTGAAGAATCCTCAAACAGATGATTCCAGGAGGAGCGGGTGGTGCGGTAATACATATGACCGCTGTTTTCGCCGTTCCAGCGGCGGCTGGTGACATCCACGCTGCCGCCGGTAAAGCCGCCGAATTCCACCGGAATGTTGTTATCGTAAACGGTCACGCTGTCGATCAGGCGGCTGTCGATGTACATTCCCTGATCGCCGCTGTCCAGTCGCGTGGAGGTTTCACCCAGCGTATCTTTTGCCGGGTCGAAATCGTTGTTAAAACTGATGCCGTCGAGTTTATAGGCGTTCTGGAAACTGGAGGCGCCGTGAATGGAAATCCGTGACGGTTTGATTTCGCCCTGGTTGAGCGACGAACTGTCATTACCGGCAAACTGTACGGCAGGGTTGGTGCGAAGCAGCTCCGTGACGTTACCGTCACCGGTATTGCGCTGGCGGATCTCCTCCGCGGTAATATACTGCGGGGCAGACATGACATCGGTGGCCGGATGGTAAGCCAGTTCGCCCTGAACCCGCGTTTCCGGGATGAAAATCGTTTCCGCTTCGGTGGTCAGCGGGCGGATAACATAACTGCTGCCCTGCTGCACCAGTGTCAGGCCGGAGCCTGCCAGCAGTGTCTGAATGGCGGTCTGTGCTGAATAGCTGCCGTGAAGTGCTGGTGCACGCAGTGCGCCGAGTTGTCCGGCATCATACAGTAACTGGATTTGTCCCTGTTGCGCGATAGTATTCAGTGAACGGCTCAGTGCCTGTTCCGGCAGATCAAGAGTGAGATCTGCCGCTCCTGCCGGTGCCGCTGTCAGTCCGAGCGCCAGCACAATGGCAGAACTGACCGCCCTGATGCTGAATGGTGATGGTGTTATTGTCATTTTTATCATTTCCGGAAGTGTCGTAGTTATCCCCTGTATCAGAAGACGCGGAAATGAGAATTATCCTCACCTGATAATCATTCTTTTTTTCATTTATTTTTATTTTTCTTCACAATCAGCAGGCTGCCGTCATGCAGCTCGGTGACTTCAACCGGTAACAGCAGCGGCAGAGCCGTGAAAAAAGCATCTGTTTCAGAAAGGGTGACCCGGCCGGAGACGGTCAGATCCGCCGCATTGGCGGCAAGTGACACCGGGCGGTTGCTGTAAGGTGCGAGGCGGGCAACAACATCATGCAGCGGGGTATTTGTGAGGGTGATTTGTCCGTTACGCCATTCCCCGGCCTGTTCCGGCGGAATATGACTGAGCAGCAGGGCGTGCCCCGGTGCCGGACTGACGGCATTATCCCCGGCACGGAGATAAACCGGTTTTTTATCTGCGGCATCCCGCAGGGCGACAATCCCGTTCGCCACAGAGACGGCCACTTCTGTCCCCCGGCGGCTGACATCAAATTCTGTCCCGACAACCGTTATCTCCCTGCCGTCCGCCTGAATGACAAACGGCCGCCACGGATTGGATTTCACCTGAAAAAAAGCGTTGCCGCGCACCAGCGTAATACGGCGTTGTGTCTGCTCATAGGCAATATCCGCTTCGCTGTCACGGTTGAGAAAAATACGGCTGCCGTCCGGCAGGATCATGGATTTACTCTCTGAGGCAGTGGCGAGAGTCAGGTTATCCATCAGCAAAGCAGGTAACTGGCTGTAGGGTAAAAACAGCATCACCAGGATAAACAGCCCGGCGAGGGTATGGCGCAGCGGGCGCAATACCGAAAACGGCCGGTCAGGTGCCGGGGCTGTGACGTCAGGACGCGGCAGGGCCGACATATCACCCCACAGTTGCGCCATCTCATCAAATGCCCGGCGGTTTTCCGGAGATTCCGCCAGCCATGACTGCAAGTCACGCTGCTGCTGCGCCGTCATACTCTGGCTGTGCCAGCGTGTAAACCACAGTGCGGCGGCTTCTTCCCGTTCATCCTGTTCACGCCGGTCAGTCATTCCCCGTCCTTCTGTTCTTCGGTATTCATGGCGCGTTTACATTGCAGCAGGGCACGGGCGATATGTTTCTCCACCATACTGACAGTGATATCCATCCGCTCGGCAATGTCACTTTGTGAAAGTCCGTCAAACCGGTAAAGCACAAAAGCTTCCCGCTGACGGGGCGGCAGTTCATTCAGCACCTGATACAGCCTGTCCAGCCGCTGGCGGTGTTCGAGCTGAACCTGAGGATCGGCTTCCTCCTGTGCCACTTCCGCGGTCAGCGAGTCATCCCACTCACTGACACGGTCACGCCCCTTCCGCTGGTTGTAGCGCCAGTGGTCGGTCAGCACATTATTGGCGATCTTAAACAGGAACGCGCGGGTTTCCTGCACAGACGTATCGTTGCCGCCTTTCAGCCAGCGGGCAAACACATCCTGCGATAGATCCCGTGCATCCTGACTGTTGCCCAGCCGCTTATGGAAGAAGCGGACAAGCTGATGGTAGGTTGAGTGATAAGCCCCGGCGATAAGCCTGCTTACCGATTTTTCAGTTGTCATTTTTCTGGTGTGTATCGAAGTCATCGTAATTGAAGGAGTCATTACGCATTGCTTAGAAAAAGCTAAAAAATCTCATTGTTGTTATTTGAATTATTATTTAATAATAAAAAGCAATATCATTTGCGTTATCATTATGCCTGTAATTTTACAAATTGAAATACGTGAATAACGATTAAAAAAGAGAGTTGAGTGATGTTGAATGTGGCTGCGGCCTGTTATCAGAACAGGCGCTATTCAGTCGGCGGTACGGTTGCCAGTGTGGGCGCACACGTACTGTTGCTGGCATTGTTCCTGGGCTGGCTGACGTTTTCTGCGGAAGAACCGAAAGGCATGCTGCCGCCGGCATTTGTGCTGATGCCGGGAGTTTATCAGCTGGAAAGTGCACCACCGGAAAAAGCGGAAGGGGTAAGGCAGGTGATGTCACAACCGGCACCACAGCCGCTGGCGGAACCGGAGCGGGAATCTGCGGTGGATAAACTGGCGGTATCTGATCAGGGCACTTGGACAAAAAAAGCGGAGAAACCAAAGAAAAAAGCAGAGAAAAAGCCGTTAACGGAGATTAAAATGCCGGAAACGGACAATCCGTCACCGGTACTTGCCGAGAGCACATCCGCACCGCGTCAGGGCGACAGCTCTGCCAGCCGTGCTGATTTCACCAGTCATGCGCCGCAGCCGGTCAGCGGCAGTACCGGCTGGGAAAGCACAGTACATTCGCATCTGGCGAAATATAAACGCTATCCGCGGGCACTGCTGCGCTATAAATCCACCGGTGTTTCTCATGTGAGAGTAACGCTGAATATGCAGGGAAATGTTGTCTCTGCCGAACTGGTTAATTCATCGGGCACAAAGCTGCTGGATAAAGAAGCGCTTGCCACAGTACAACGGGCATCACCTTTCCCGCTGCCGCCACAGGAGCGCAGCAAAAACGGCCATATTGAGATAGTCACTCCCATCGGTTTTTACCTGTAACCAGCAGACAATTCCCGAAATACCATTTTTATTACCAGGAATTGTCTGTATTTCCCCCTTTTTTGTTTCCTTGTTTATTTTTTCCCTGCTTAACATTTCGGTTTTTCTATAGGTTTTCTTAATTTATTTAAATGAGTTTCAGTCACTCATATCGCAACAAGCACAGTAAAGCCGGTTCCGGCACGGATAAAATTCTGTTATTACCCGCCACAATAAAAGTACCATTATGAAAATAGTTAATTTAATTAATAAATATTACTAACGGATATCCGGCGGTGATTATCAAAAAGAGTGTGTTACACTGCTAAAAAACAGCGGGCGATGATAGTGTTTACTGTGGCAGAGCGCCGGTAAACGGATAATATAATGCCTTGGCAAATAATCATTTTTAGTCTGTTTAAGGGTAGATTGTTACAAAATATTTCATCCGTGAATTATCAGGAAAATATGTAATAATGTTATTATTCAGCAGCAGGATTGAATAAAAGAATTTAATATATAAGAAATCCGATTTTTATCACTATTCATTAGTATGCATCATTTTCGGACGTGACTTTAGTGATATAAACTCTGTTTTCTTTGATAGATTAATTTTTTATAGGTGATTTTGCGTAATACCAGATTAACTCAAAATTAAACATCGTAAATTTTAGTTAGGTAAGGGTAAGTGATGACTAAAAAGTCTGTTTTTGCAAGAACACTCGTCTCTTTGCTATTAGGTACAGCTATTAGTGCTTCAGCGCTGGCTGCGGCAGAAAATACCGGTCATACATTACGGCTGGCTATCGGCGCAGAACCGACAGAGGGATTTGACCCGATGCTCGGCTGGAGCCACGGCAGTTACTTATTACTGCACAGCCCGCTGCTCAAACAAAAGGCCGATCTTTCCTGGCACAGCTATATGCTGGACAGTTACGACCACAATGCCGACGGCAAAGAGTGGACGCTGAAACTGAAAAAAGATCTGAAATTCTCGGACGGCTCCCCGCTGACCGCCAAAGACGTTGCTTTCACCTATAACAATGCCGCTGCCGGCGGCGGTAAAATCGACATGGGGAATTTTGCCAAAGCGGAGGTCATTGACCCGCTGACAGTGAAAATGACCCTGTCCGAACCGCAAAGTACCTTTATTAACGTACTCGGCTCTCTCGGGATTGTGTCCGCCGATAAATATGATGCCAGAGAGTATGCCCAAAAACCGGTGGGTGCCGGGCCGTACCGCCTGGTGGCTTTCCAGCCGGGCCAGCAGCTGATTGTTGAGGCGAACCCGTATTACGCCGGACCAAAAAATGACTTTAACAAGCTGGTGTTTGTCTTCCTGGATGAAGATGCCGCTTTTGCTGCCGCACAAAGCCGTCAGCTTGAAGTTGTCCGTATTCCGCCGGTGATCGCTGCGACTGCCGGTGATGTCAAAGGGATGAAACTGGTAGAGCGTGCCAGCGTGGAAAACCGCGGTATTGTCTTCCCGATTCCGAAAGCCGGTGAAAAAGATGCACAGGGTAACCCGATCGGTAACGATATCACCTCCGATGTGGCTGTCCGTAAAGCCATCAACTACGCAATTGACCGTAAATTACTGTCTGAGCAGGTGATGGAAGGGTATGCCGTACCAGCCTTTACCGGTGTTCACGGACTGCCGTGGAACAATCCGGAAGCCGCTTTTAAAGATGGTGATGCGGAAAAAGCCAAAAAGATCCTGGAAGAGGCAGGCTGGAAACTGAATAAAGACGGACTGCGCGAGAAAGACGGCAAAGTCGCCAAACTGACGCTGTGGTACACCAGCGGGGATACCACCCGCCGTGACCTGGCACAGGCTATCCGCGCATTCCTGAAACCAATCGGTATTGAACTGGATTTACAGTCCGGCAGCTGGGAAACCGTCGAACGCCATATGCACGCCAACCCGACTCTGTTCGGCTGGGGCAGTCTTGACCCGATGGAGTTAGTCCATCATTACAGCAGCAAAGCGGCAGGTGTGGAGTTCTACAACCCGGGCTATTACAAAAATCCGCAGGTGGATGCCATTCTTGAGAAAGCAGTGAGTGCGCCGGATCAGGAAGCGGCCATTCCGGTCTGGCAGCAGGTGGACTGGAACGGTAAAACCGGCACGGGGATTAAAGGGGATGCCGCCTGGGCGTGGCTGCTGAATGTGCAGCATACCTATGTGGTCAGTGATTGTGTGGACCTGGGCAAAGGCGCACCGGAGATCCACGGATCATGGTCACTGCTCAACAGTGTGGATGACTGGGCCTGGACCTGTAAATAATGCGCAGTGCCCTGTTCCTTTTCGTGCGGTTTTTTTGTCTGCTGACGGTCACGGCGGCGGGAGTGTTTATCCTCCTGAGTTATTCGCCGGTTGACCCGATCAGAGCCTATATCGGAAATGATCTGCTGCATGTACCGCCGGAGCAGTATCCGGCGATCGCCGCCCGCTGGGGACTGGATCAGCCGCTGTGGCAGCGGTTCTGGATCTGGTTCTCGCAGATGCTGCGCGGTGATCTCGGCTACTCCATGCTGTATAACGCGCCGGTTTCAGAAGTGATTTCGGCGCGGCTCGGGCCGTCACTGGCATTGCTTATCAGCGCCTGGTTTTTCTCGGGAATTACCGGGCTGCTGCTGGGGCTGGTGGCAGGGCGGTATCTGAACCGCTGGCCGGACAAAATAATTTCGGCGCTGTCGTATCTGCTGGCCTCGATACCGACATTCTGGATAGGGCTGCTGTTGCTGTCACTGTTTGCGGTCACCCTGAACTGGGCACCGATCTGCTGTGCTTGGCCGATGGGTGAGGATGCGGATACTGCCACGTTCGGTGAGAAAATTCATCACCTGATCCTGCCGGTGCTGGCACTGGGATTACTCGGTGTCGGTAACATTGCCCTGCATACGCGGGCAAAAGTGGCAGAAGTGATGGGAACAGAGTTTATCCGTTATGCCAGAGCGCAGGGGGATAAAGGCTGGCCGATGATTAATTTTCATGTACTGCGTCACGCCATTACCCCGGCACTCTGTTTACAGTTTGCCTCGGTGGGGGAACTGCTGAGCGGTTCACTGCTGGCGGAGAAAGTGTTTGCCTATCCCGGCCTGGGACAGGCGACGATAGACGCGGGGCTGCGGGGGGATATCCCGCTGCTGATGGGTATTGTGATGTTTTGCGCGATCCTGATTTTTATCGGTAACAGCACGGCGGATATTTTACTGCGCCGCGTGAATCAGGGAGTGATCCGCGAGTCATGACATATAACCCGAACCGCGCTCTGTTAAAACTGACGGGCACATTACTGATGCTGATCCTGCTGGGCGTATATGCCATCTGGATCACACACACAGATATTGATATGGATTTCCTGGCGCGGCGGCAGGCACCTTCTGTCGCGCACTGGTTCGGTACTGACAGCCTGGGGCGTGATCTGTGGGATCGCACCTTTCAGGGCATGGCAACCAGTCTGCAAATCGGACTGATTTCCGCCCTGACCAGCGGGCTGGTGGCACTGACCATGGCCGGGTTATCCACCATTAACAAAGGGACGGATTATCTGGTGCGCGGGGTGATTGATACGCTGCTGGCACTGCCGCACCTGCTGCTGCTGATTTTAATCTGTTTCACCCTGGGCGGCGGAAAATCCGGCGTGATCTGGGCGATAGCCCTGACACACTGGCCGAAACTGACGCTGATCCTGCGCTCGGAAATTCTGCGGGTACGGGAAACGGATTATGTGATGCTGGCACAGCGCATAGGAAATTCACGGTTGTATTGCTGGCGTCATCATTATCTGCCAATGTTATTACCGCAGTGGATTGTCGGCACACTGCTGATGTTCCCGCATTCGGTACTGCACAGTGCGGCGCTCAGTTTTCTGGGCTTCGGGCTTGCGCCGCATGAGGCATCTCTGGGGATACTGCTGTCAGATGCGCTGCGTTACCTCAGTACCGGCGCCTGGTGGCTGGCATTTTTCCCGGGACTGGTGCTGGTCGGACTGGTGTTACTGTTTGATCAGTTTGCGAAAGCCTTACAACAGCTCTGGCTGAGGATCGCATAATGCTGAAATTTGACCGGCTTGCCATTGATGTCGCGCAGTTCGGCTGGCTGCGGAAAAAGCGCTGGCAGCCTCTGCTGACGGATATTTCCCTGGCGGTTCAGCCCGGTGAACTGGTGGCACTGGTCGGCAGCAGCGGAGAAGGCAAAAGCCTGCTGCTGCAAAGTGCGCTGGGCCTGCTGCCGGACAACATGCGCTGCCGCGGTGCTATCTCGCTCGCGGGGGAAACGCTGACGGAAGAGAGTAAACAGCTGCATCGCGGCAATACCCTGTGTTATGTGCCGCAGGGGGTCAGTGCGCTCAATCCGCTGGTGCGGGTGGGGCAGCAGCTGGAACGCGCAGCCACACTCAGCGGAATGCATGTGAAAATGCATGATGTGGCGCGTCAGCTGCAACGTTATAACCTCCGGCCGGAACTGACGGCCGCCTTTCCGAACCGGCTCTCCGGCGGAATGGCAAAACGGGTGCTGACCTGCGGGGCGACCCTGACCGGGGCGCAGTATATCCTGGCGGATGAAATTACATCCTGGCTGGATGATGAACATGCCGCACAATTACTCGCGCACCTGAAAGTGTTATGTGCGGACGGGCGTGGTGTGTTGTGGGTCACGCATGACCTGGCGATGGCGGCCCGTTTTGCTGACCGGATAGCGGTGCTGCGCCACGGGGTTTTACAGGAAACACTGACATCACAGGCATTGCTGAGCGGAGAAGGCAGTCCGTGGCTGCAGTCACTGTGGGATGCACTGCCGGAGCATCGTTTTTTGTCCGGGCAGAATAAACTCAGATGATAATCTGCTTTATTTCGTCCTTATCTGAGTATTTATTATTTATTTACTGAAAATCAGTATGGTGATTGATTTTATATTTAAACACAGTAGCAGATATTAATTCATCTATATGCGGTAACGGAAACACAGCATAGTCATCAAAGGATCTGAACATCGTTTTCTTATTCAGGAGAACAGCGGTGAATGATTTATTTTTTTATGGCTGATTAGCCACTTACATTTTTTCACGCTTTGTATTTCCGGGTGTGCGTCTGCGCATGTCCGGTGGCCGGTGGCGTATTGTGCATGCTGTTCAGCAGATGCGTCACTGAAATAAAAACTGAAATCACGGTGATCCGGAAACCATCATAATCCGGGTTGCTGTCTGATGACTCTGTTTTCATCCAATTGTGGAGGCGTTATGCAATTAACCCCGAGAGAAGTTGAAAAGCTGATGATATACACCCTGGCGGATGTCGCGCAGCGACGCCGTGACAGAGGGGTAAAACTGAACTACCCGGAAGCGGTCGCGATTATCACGGTGACAGCGCTGGAAGGCGCCCGTGACGGCAAAACAGTGGAAGATGTGATGAAAGAAGCCGCTACTGTGCTGACCAAAGCCGACGTGATGGAAGGGGTGGATGATTTAATCCCGAATGTGCAGGTTGAGGCTATTTTCACAGACGGCAGCCGTCTGGTGACGGTTCATAACCCAATCAAATAAACGTACAGCAAAAAGGTGAGGTTCTGATTATGAGTAATACAAAACAACCCACGCCGTTAGGCGGAGTCATTTTTGCGGATACCCCGATTGAATTTAATACCGGTAAGCCGGAAACCAAAATTAAAGTCCGTAATACCGGGGATCGTCCGATTCAGATCGGTTCGCATTTCCACTTCTTTGAAGTGAACCATGCCCTGGAATTTGACCGTGAAGCGGCTTACGGCAAACGTCTGAATATTTCATCCACCACCGCAATCCGTTTTGAGCCGGGTGATGAAACGGAAGTTTCTCTTATTCCTTACGGCGGCAAACAGACAGTGTACGGGTTTAATAACCTGGTGGACGGCTGGGCCGGTAATAATGTCGCCATCAGCGAACGTCCGGCAAAAGCGATTGCCCTGAATGAGGCGATTGCCCGCGGTTTCAGTCATAAAGCAGAAGCGAAGAAGTAATTCTCCGTCCTGATACGATTTTCCGGCAGAGATGCTCAGGCATCCTGAACGAAATAAGGAACACGTTATGCCACAGATTTCCAGACAAGAATATTGCGGCCTGTTCGGGCCGACCACCGGAGATAAAATCCGTCTCGGTGATACTGATCTTTATATCGAAATTGAAAAAGACTTACGCGGTTACGGCGAAGAATCTGTTTACGGCGGCGGGAAATCCCTCCGTGACGGGATGGGTGCGAACAACACGCTGACCAGCGATAACGGTGTGCTCGACCTGGTTATCACCAACGTTACGATTCTGGACGCCAAATTAGGTGTCATCAAAGCGGACGTGGGTGTGAAGGACGGCAAAATCGTCGGTATCGGTAAGAGCGGTAACCCGAACCTGCAGGATGGTATTACCCCGGGAATGGTTGCCGGTGTATCGACTGATGCTATCTCCGGTGAGCATCTGATCCTGACAGCGGCGGGTATTGATACCCACATCCACCTGATTTCACCACAGCAGGCTTATGCGGCGCTGTCTAACGGTGTCACCACCTTCTTCGGCGGTGGTATCGGGCCGACAGACGGCACCAACGGTACAACAGTTACTGCCGGTCCGTGGAATATCCGCGCGATGCTGCGTTCACTGGAAGGTTTACCGGTTAACGTCGGTATGCTCGGGAAAGGTAACTCTTTTGCCCGCGATCCGCTGGTTGAACAGATCATTGCCGGTGTTGCCGGTCTGAAAGTACACGAAGACTGGGGTGCAACCTCCAACGCCATCCGTCATGCCCTGCGTGTGGCAGATGATTATGATATTCAGGTTGCGGTACACACCGACAGTCTGAACGAAGGCGGCTATGTGGAAGATACTATCGAAGCCTTTGAAGGCCGCACTATCCACACATACCACACCGAAGGTGCGGGCGGTGGTCATGCGCCGGATATCATCAAAGTGGTCAGCCAGCCGAACGTACTGCCGAGCTCCACCAACCCGACCCTGCCGTACGGTATCAACAGCCAGGCAGAACTGTTCGACATGATCATGGTATGTCACAACCTGAACCCGAATGTCCCGGCTGACGTTTCCTTCGCGGAAAGCCGCGTGCGTCCGGAAACCATCGCAGCGGAAAACGTGCTGCATGATATGGGTGCTATCTCCATGTTCTCCAGTGACTCCCAGGCGATGGGACGTGTCGGTGAGAACTGGCTGCGAGTGATCCAGACCGCTAACGCGATGAAAGCGGCACGCGGCAAACTGCCGGAAGATGCGGCGGGTAACGATAACTTCCGTGTTCTGCGTTATGTGGCAAAAATCACCATCAACCCGGCGATTGCCCAGGGGATCAGCCATGTGCTCGGCTCAGTCGAAGTCGGCAAAATGGCGGACCTGGTCCTGTGGGATCCGCGTTTCTTCGGTGCGAAACCAAAACTGGTTATCAAAGGCGGCATGATCAACTGGGCAGCGATGGGTGATCCTAACGCCTCCCTGCCGACACCGCAGCCGGTCTTCTATCGTCCGATGTTTGGTGCGATGGGTAAAACCCTCCAGGATACCTGTGTGACCTTCGTTTCTCAGGCTGCACTGGAAGACGGTGTGAAAGAGAAAGCCGGTCTGGAGCGTCAGGTTGTTGCTGTTCAGGGCATGCGCACCACCACCAAACGTGACCTGGTCCGTAACGGCGAAACGCCGGATATCGAAGTGGACCCGGAAACCTTCGCGGTGAAAGTCAACGGAGAACACGCGACCTGCCAGCCAATCTCGGTGGCGGCGATGAACCAGCGTTATTTCTTTGGTTAACAGAATCCGGGGCTGAACGTCCCGGATTAACAGACTTCCCCGGCGGGCGCAGTCAGCCTGCCGGGCATAACAAAAAGGTAATTCCATGATCCTCATTGAGCACATTCTCGGCAACGTCAGAAAAGAGCAGGCGTGGGCTGATAAAGCGAACGATATGACGGTGGATATGCTGATCCTCGATCAGCGGGAAGCCCAGAAAAGCCGCTGCCGCAAACATACCCAAAACGGGCTGGATATCGGGATCGCGCTGGATCGCAACGTGCTGTTGTCTGACGGAGATGTGATCCATACCGATGACGCCACCAATACGATGGTTGTCGTCCAGATCGATCTGCGTGATGTCATGGTTGTTGATCTTAAACGTCTTCAGGGCAGCACGCCGGAAGAGCAGATCCGCATCAGTTTTGAACTGGGCCATGCGCTCGGTAACCAGCACTGGAAAGCAGTGATCAAAGAAAACAAGGTGTATGTCCCGCTGACCGTCAGTGAAAAAGTGATGGAATCGGTGATGCGCACCCACGGTTTCGGCAACGATACGTTTGCCTTCGTCAAAGGCGAAACTATTCTGCCGATCCTGACCAACTCAGAATCCCGTCTGCTGTTCGGCGGCGCGGAAGAAACCGATACTCATGTGCATGTGGCACATAACCACGGGCACTCACATTCACACGGCCACGATCACGGACACAGCCATGATCATGACCACAGTCACGACCACGGCCATGATCATCACCATGATCACGACCATGACCACAAACACTGACAGACCGGAACGGGAGAACGTGTGATGAAAGCGGCTGATCTTATCCGGATCATGCAGTTTGGTGATTCGGCACTTCCCGTCGGCGCCTTTACTTTCTCAAACGGTGTGGAATCGGCGATTCAGACGGGCGTGGTACATGATGCAGAAACCCTGAAAGGGTTTGTCCGCACTGCGCTGAAACAGGCGGCCAGTGGTGACGGTATTGCCGTTGTCGCGGCACACCGCGCTGTACTGGCGGGTGACAATGATGCCATCCTGCGGGTCGATCGGGCGGTGAATAACCGCAAACTGAATGAAGAAGCCCGTCTGATGGCAACGCGGATGGGGAAAAAGCTGGCGGAGATTTCCGTCCATATTTTTGACGATCCGCTCGTGGCCTGGTGGCTGGCGCAGATTAAAAGCGGGGATACCCCCGGCACACAGCCTGTGACTCAGGCCATTGTGATGGCGGTACAGGGTATCGGCGAGCGCGAAGTGGTGGTCATGCATCAGTACGGGATCGCGATGACGATCCTCAGCGCCGCCATGCGCCTGATGCGGATTACGCACTTTGAAACACAGCACATTTTATTTGAGCTGAACAACGACATTGAAACCTTCTGCGATATTGCAGCCTGCGGCGACATTGAACAGATGTCTTCCTATGTGCCGGTGATCGATGTTCTTGCGGCAGTTCATACCAAATCTTTTGTCCGCCTGTTTATGAACTGACAGGCGGCTGACTTATTTCCGGGAGTATATTGATGAAAAAAATGACACGGATCGGCATCGGCGGCCCTGTTGGCTCAGGTAAAACGGCGATTATTGAGGTGATCACTCCGATCCTGATTGAACGCGGGATCAAACCGTTAATCATCACCAATGACATCGTGACCACCGAAGATGCGAAACAGGTCAAACGTACCCTGAAAGGTATCCTCGACGAAGAGAAAATCCTCGGCGTTGAAACCGGTGCCTGTCCGCACACCGCGGTACGCGAAGATCCGAGTATGAACATTGCCGCTGTGGAAGATATGGAAGAGCGCTTCCCGGACAGTGACGTCATCATGATCGAAAGCGGCGGCGACAACCTGACACTGACCTTCAGCCCGGCACTCGCTGACTTCTACATCTATGTTATCGATGTGGCGGAAGGGGAAAAAATTCCGCGTAAAAACGGACCGGGCCTGGTACAGGCGGATATCCTGGTGATCAACAAAATCGACCTGGCGCCGTACGTCGGCGCGAGCCTGGAAGTTATGGAAAGTGACACCAAAGTGGTGCGCGGTAACCGTCCGTATGTCATGACCAACTGCAAAACCGGCGAAGGTGTGATTGAGCTGGTGGATATGATCATGGATAAATTCCTGTTCACCCATCAGGCGGGAGCGAAAGCATGACACAACTGAGGGCTGAGATTGCGGGGACGCCGACACGTCTCCGGGCTCATCTCTTAGGGGAAAAGGCGCCGGAAATGGCGCCTTACCAGGATGAGCCAAAACAGATGCAAAGTGGTGCCATCGGGAAAAGCGGCTATCTGAAACTGCGGTTTGCCAAACGGGAATACCGCAGTGAAATGGTGGAAATGGAGCGCCGTGTGCCCTCTCTGGTGCAGCGCGCGCTGTACTGGGATGAAATGATGCCGCAAATGCCGTGTGTCACCATGATTTCCACCTCCGGCTGCCTGTTACAGGGCGACCGCCAGGCGCTGGATCTGATTGTGGAAGAAGGGGCGTGTGCCCATGTCACCACACAGTCTGCCACCAAAATCCACATGATGGAGGCGAACTACGCCACGCAGTACCAGAACGTGGTGGTGGAAGCGGGCGGTTATCTGGAGTTTATGCCGGACCCGATTATTCCGCACCGTAATGCTCGGTTTTTAACGGATACACAGATAACGATTGATCCGACGGCCACGATGATCTATTCCGAGATCCTGATGTCAGGACGGAAATATCACCATCCGGACGAACAATTCGGATTTGATATTTTCTCATCAAAGATCAGGGCGGAAGACAGTGAGGGGAAAGAATTATTTGTTGAAAAATACATTCTGGAACCGAAAAAAGAAGCCTTGAATGTCGTCGGCGTGATGGGAGGCTTTGATGTCTTCGGTAATGTGATTTTACTGACACCGAAAGAGCATCATGCCCGTATTCTGGAACGCCTGGAAGCCCGTTATGACACGGATGAAGAGGTTGCATTCGGCGCAACGCAGTTGCCGAACGAGTGCGGCCTGGTCTTCAAAGTGCTGGGAATCGACAGCCCGAAAACCAAAGAAGCTGTTCGTTATTTCTGGCAAATCGCCCGGGAAGAGATCCTCGGCATCACATTGCAGAAACCGTTCCTGTGGCGCTGATGCGCCGCAGGATGATACCGGTAGTTACTCAGGGGACTGATTATTATCAGCATAATCAGTCCCTTTGTCTGGTTCACCTTCAAGGGAAAGACAATGGCAACTTCAACAGTCAGTCAGAACGGCTGGAATAAACTGGCCGGATCCAATCCTGTCATACATTTTATTGATATCACACTGCGCGGCTGCGCACAGGTGATGTTTCAGAACAACCCGCTGACCGGGCTGTTCTTCTTCGCGGCTATTTTTATTGGTGCGTACAGTGAAGGCATTCCGGCTGTCGGCTGGGGCTGTCTGCTCGGTACGGTCGTATCCACGCTGACCGCGTACGTCAGCAAAATGGATGTCACCTCACTGCGCGCCGGACTGTACGGCTATAACGGCTGTCTGGTCGGTGTTGCACTGCCGACTTTCCTGGAAAATTCAGCGTTTATGTGGGCGGCTATTGTGCTCGGCAGTATCGTGGCAGTGATCGCCACCATCTCACTGACCGATTTTCTGAAAAACTGGAAGGTGGCAGCACTGACCGCGCCTTTCGTGCTGGTGACCTGGACTATCCTGCTGGCCAGCTACAGTTTCTTCGGTATCAAGGGTGTCAGCCTGCCGGGACCGGCACTGCCGGATCAGTATGTGGCGCCGATCGCCGGTATCCCGTATTCCGATCTGATCCCGGATATATTCCGCGGTGTATCCGAAGTCTTCCTGCTGAGCAGCATCACTGTCGGAATACTGTTTGTGATCGGTCTGGCGGTCAGCTCTGTATGGGCGGCGATCTTTGCGGTGCTCGGTTCACTGCTGGCCTTTGGTGTGGCGTCATTCCTGAAAGCCGATTTCGGCAGCGTCCATACGGGGCTTTACTCATTCAGCGCCGTGTTAACCGCGATTGCGCTGGGCTCCACATTTAACAAACCGAGCTTTAAAGTGCTGGTGTATACCGTTGTGGGTGTGATTTTCACGGTGTTTGTCCAGGGCGCACTGGATGTGGTGGTATCGCCGTTCGGCATTCCGACACTGACCATGCCGTTCGTTCTGGCCTCCTGGCTGTTCCTGGTGCCGAATCAGGACATCATGCCGGAACACCGTCAGTAAAAGGGGAGAGATATGCAGAGTAATCTACTGAAGACAGGATTACATAAATTACTGAGTCTGCGGGTGATCCTGTCGGTGCTGCTGTTTATTGACGGGGTGATGATCCTGTCGCCGGTTCTGTTTTCCTATACCGGAGACATTGCCTGGCAGGACGGCGGCTTCACCGCGTGGTTACAGTCGCTCGGGTTTATAAAATTACTGGATATTCCCCGCTTTATGCTGGGGCTGCTGCTGGCGCTGCTGGCGCTGCTGATGATGACAGGTGCACGTATTGCCTGGCTGTTCTCCCTGTTTATCCTGCTCACGATGGTACTGATGGATCTGGGGCTGGCACATGAATACACACTTCAGGGGCTGTTCTCACTGGCGCTGCTGATTGCCTGCGGCTGTCTGTGGCGGCAGTTCCCGCATCACAGCCTGACCAGTGCCGGCGTGGTGGCGGTCAGCAGTATTATCCTGCTGGTGGTGTATTCCGTTTTCGGCACCCTGTATCTCGGCAATGAGTTCCAGCCGCATGTTACTGACATCTCAGCAGCGTTCTATTTTGCCCTGGTCTGTATGACCACCGTCGGCTTCGGGGATATCATCCCGATCAGCGTGGAAGCGCGGATGTTTACCCTGACAGTGGTGGTGTTTGGTATCACTATTTTCACCACATCTATTGTGTACATTGTGGGTGTCGTTCTGCGCGGCACACGCGAGATTGTCAAAAAGAGGTTGCTGCACATGAAAGAGCATTATGTTGTTATCGGCGCGAATCCGCTGGCGGTCAATATCTATAAGGGCCTGAAAAAACGCGGTTTGCAGGTGGTCGTGATCTGTTCTGATGACGAAAAAACGCATTTCCCTGATGGTACGGTGGCCGTTGCCGGTGACAGCGCGGATGCGGTGACCCTGAATGAAGCGAATGTGAAAGACGCCCGCTGTGTGATGGCCATCAGTGATAATGACGCGGATAACACCTTTGCCCTGCTGGCGGTAAAACAGCTGGCCGGTGAGGGCGTGAAAACCGTGACGGTGGTGAATCAGGAAGAGAACCGCGACAAAATGCGCCTGCTGCATGCGGATATGACCTTCTCCCTGTCACAACTCGGCAGTGAAGTGCTGATGAAAATGCTGTGCGGCGAGAACATCAATAACAGCGTCATGGCTGACATCTTATTAGCCAAAGCGCCATAAGCAGGGCCGGTTGTGAAGCATAAAGAAAAAAAAATAAATCTGAGCCACGGGATCACCCGGGCTCAGTCATTCTTTTATTCCCGGTTTAAACAGCTGCACGGCATCCGCATTGCACTGGCATTTACACTGACGTTTATGGTGTTCCGGGAATTACACAGCGATAAGCTCGATTACATTATCATGACACTTATCTCTATCCTGATGCCGATGCCGTACTGGGGAAATGTGCTGATCCGTTCAATGCAGCGCACGCTCGGCACCGTTATCGGCTCACTGATAGGGATGCTGTTGCTGTACACGGAAACCCACTCTTTTCCGCTGATGCTGGCGCTGGCAACGATTGCAATGTTTGTCTGCGGCCTGATTGCGCTGGGCAAAAACATGTATGTCGGGATGCTGATCGGGATGACCATCAGTATCGTTGCCACTGCACCTGTCGGGGATATGGACTCCGCGCTTATCCGTTCGGCGCAGACTGTGGGCGGCTCCATTCTGGCGCTGGTCTTCTCGGCGATTCTGCCGCTGAAAGGGTTTGTGTTCTGGCGGATGAATATCAGTACCATTCTGCGCGATACCGCCAGATTATATGATGAGCACATCATGAAACTGAACAGCACAGACCCGGAGCGATGGGATAATCAGCTGAAAGATACGTTATCGACGTTATTGGCCTGTAATACCTATATTGCACCGTCCGTCAAAGAAACTCATGTCCCGGCAGCCACTTTTACGGCCATTCACGGACGCATCCGGCGGCTGGTGGCGATACTGGAACTGCTGACAGACACCTTCAGTAAAAACTACTTCGCTCACGCGCTGAATACCGAGAATCCTTACATTGTGCAGTTACAGAAAAGTAACAGTGAAATTATGAAACTGCTCTCTGATATTTTTGTGCAGGGAAAAGATGATGACACGATGGAGAAGCTTCAGGCACTGCGTGCCAGCACACATGAGCTGCATCAGAAGATCAATGCACAGCCGGAAAGTAATTCGGCGGATGCCATGATGGTCGGGATGAGTGTGGAAGTAATCAAGCTGCTGGATGAAGTGTGCGGGCTTGTTCAGATTGACATTTTAAAGAAATGCGCATAAACACAGAAACATTGAAATAAAAATGGCGTAAGGTTTTTCTATGTTAAATGTGATCCTCAGCATTTCCGCAGGATCAGTACTCGGCGGCCTCGGCCGCTGGGTGTTGAGTAATAAATTCAACCCGGTACTGGCGATGATGCCATTGGGGACGTATCTCGCCAATATTATTGCCGGTTATATTATCGGTCTGGCCGTGGCATTTTTCTCCTCGCACCCGACACTCCCGGCGGAATGGCGGCTGTTTATTGTCACCGGGTTCTGCGGTGCGTTATCGACATTCTCGACGTTCTCACTGGAGATTGTGCAGGCCTTTCAGGCCGGACGTATCCACCACGGCATGGCCGAAATCGCCCTGCATGTCATCAGTTCCCTGCTGATGACCTGGCTCGGCCTGCTGACCTGGCAGGTATTGCAGCACCGGTAAAAGAAAGGGGAAATTATTCCCCCTTTTCTTTATCTTCCGTTTTACTTCCCTGCTTCTCATCTTCATTTTTCAGATTAGCGGTCAGCAGATACAGAGATTGTTGCCAGCGGCTCGGGGTCAGTTGCAGCAGATTATTAGCCAGGACAAAACCGATGCCGAGAGCGAGAAGTAACATTACCCGCAGCAGGTTCGTGGTGTTATCCACCTGAGTGGATTCCGTGGCCAGCCGGTGAGTATCAATGGTCAGACGCAGAAAGCCTTTCGGGCCTTTTTTCCCGGGGATAGCGGCGACAATCTGATGGTTAAAGTAACTGCCGGCTTTTTGTCCGTCCAGCGCCAGCCGGTCACGGACAGTAATACTCTCGCCGCTGCCTGCTATCTGCACCCCGTCATCCTGATATACTGTGGCATCGAGAATACGGCTGTTGGTGGTCAGTTGCTCTAAATTTGCCGTAATCTGTTTCTTATTGAGCACTTTCCCGTTATCGTCTATAGCATCGGAAAGGTTAAACGCCACCTGCTGTGCCAGTGAATAGGCCAGTTCATTAAACTGATCCATTGACGACTGCTGGTGTACGCGGCTGAAATAAGACACACCCTGTAACAGACAGACCATCAGGGCGAGACAAATCAGAATAATGGCTGTTTTGTGCAGCCGGAATGTTAACTTCGTTTTGGCCATTGTTTATCCGTTTTTCCGTTGTCGCCACCATATTGCCAGAAGCGGCAATTTTTATCTGCTACCATCATGAATATTATCAGGGATTATAGGAGTATCTGTTGATGTCGACGAGTCTGACCTACTGTTATTTGCCGAATGAAATCCATAAATGGCCGGGTCTTCCTCTTTCCCTGAGCGGTGATGAGGTCATGCCGCTGGATTACCGGGCGGGCGACAGCGGCTGGCTGCTGTACGGGCGCGGGCTGGATAAAGCACGGATCAGCGACTTCCAGCACCGTCTGGGAGCGGCAATTGTGGTGGTCTCGTCATGGCGGATTGATGACTATCAGGTGGTCCGGATTGCGGGCAGCCTGACCGGGCGTATCAAGCGTGTGGCCGATGAATTTCAGATGGATGTGGTGCCGCTGGGAAATATTCCGAAATTGCGCTCTCCGGGATTATTGATGATGGATATGGATTCCACTGCGATCCAAATCGAATGTATCGATGAAATTGCCCGGCTGGCCGGGGTCGGTGATGAAGTTGCGGAAGTGACAGAAAGAGCGATGCAGGGCGAGCTGGATTTCAGCGAAAGCCTCAAAGCGCGTGTCGGCCTGCTGGCCGGGGCGGATGCCGCTATTTTACAGCAGGTACTGGATACACTGCCGCTGATGCCGGGGCTGACCAGCCTGGTACGCAAACTCCAGGCGATGGACTGGCATGTCGCGATTGCCTCCGGCGGATTTACTTTCTACGCCAATCACTTAAAAGATTCCCTGCGCCTGATTGCCGTCTATGCCAATCAGCTGGAAATTAAAGACGGCAAACTGACCGGCAAAGTCAAAGGCCCGGTGGTGGATGCCAAATACAAAGCACAGGCGCTGGTGAAACTGGCGGAATTTCTCAATATTCCGTTAGAACAGACCGTGGCTATCGGTGATGGTGCCAATGACCTGAAAATGCTGAAAAAAGCCGGTCTCGGCATTGCATTCCATGCCAAACCGAAAGTCTATGCACGGGCGAAAGTGGCTATCCGCCACGCCGATCTGATGGGGGTGATGTGCACCCTCAGCGGTGGTCTGAAACACGAAGAACGTTAATTTATCAGTTATTACGGGGTCACGAGTGGCAAAACCAGCAAAACGCGCCTTTGTCTGTAATGAGTGCGGGGCGGATTATCCCCGCTGGCAGGGGCAGTGTACCGCGTGTCAGGCGTGGAATACCATCACGGAAGTCCGGCTGGCTTCCGTTTCATCTCCGGCGGCGCGCAGTGACCGTCTCAGCGGTTATGCCGGACAAAGCGGCATCAGCAAAGTGCAGAAGCTGTCGGAAATCAGTCTTGAGGAACTGCCGCGTTTTTCCACCGGTTTCAAAGAATTTGATCGCGTGCTGGGCGGCGGCGTGGTGCCGGGCAGTGCCATTCTGATCGGCGGTAATCCGGGCGCCGGGAAAAGTACTCTGCTGTTACAGACTATGTGTCAGCTCGCCGCGCAGATGAAAACCCTGTATGTCACGGGGGAGGAATCCCTGCAGCAGGTGGCGATGCGGGCGCACCGTCTCGGACTGCCGATGGACAACCTCAATATGCTGTCGGAAACGGCGATTGAGCAGATTTGCCTGATCGCAGAGCAGGAACAGCCGAAGCTGATGGTGATCGACTCCATCCAGGTGATGCACATGGCGGATATTCAGTCTTCGCCGGGCAGTGTGGCACAGGTGCGGGAAACCGCGGCTTATCTGACCCGCTTTGCCAAAACCCGCGGCGTGGCGATCATTATGGTCGGTCACGTCACCAAAGACGGCTCTCTGGCCGGGCCGAAAGTGCTTGAGCACTGTATTGACTGCTCGGTCATGCTCGACGGCGAGGCCGATTCCCGTTTCCGTACGCTGCGCAGCCATAAAAACCGCTTTGGTGCGGTGAATGAGCTGGGTGTGTTTGCCATGACGGAGCAGGGGCTGCGCGAGGTGAGCAACCCGTCTGCCATTTTCCTGAGCCGCGGGGATGAAATCACGTCCGGCAGTTCAGTGATGGTGGTCTGGGAAGGCACGCGTCCGCTGCTGGTGGAAATCCAGGCGCTGGTGGATCACTCGATGATGTCGAATCCGCGCCGTGTGGCGGTCGGGCTGGAGCAGAACCGGCTGGCGATCCTGCTGGCTGTGCTGCACCGTCACGGCGGATTGCAGATGTCGGATCAGGATGTGTTCGTCAACGTGGTCGGCGGGGTAAAAGTGACGGAAACCAGTGCGGATCTGGCATTGCTGCTCTCGCTGGTGTCCAGTTTCCGTGACCGGCCGATCCCGCGTGATGTGGTGATTTTCGGTGAAGTCGGACTGGCGGGGGAGATCCGCCCGGTACCGAGCGGCCAGGAGCGGATCTCGGAAGCGGCCAAACACGGCTTCAAACGGGCGATTGTGCCGAATGCTAACCGCCCGAAAAATCCGCCGCCGGGCATGCAGGTGTTTGGAGTGAAAAAATTATCGGATGCCCTGTCTGTACTGGATGAACTGGAATAAGTGAGGCAGCAGAGAATGACGGATTTTTCCTATCTGAAACAAGCGATTAAGCAGGCGGGTGTGACACTTCAGCAACTGGCGGATCAGTGCGGGGTGACCAAAGGGTATCTCAGTCAGCTGATTAACAACAAAATCAAAAGTCCCGGCGGCCAGAAACTGGCCAGTCTGCACAGCGCGCTGGGACTGGATTATCCGCTGAAGAAAAAGAGCGTCGGGGTGGTGTTCGGCAAGTTTTATCCGCTGCATACCGGGCATATCTACCTGATCCAGCGTGCGTGCAGCCAGGTGGATGAGCTGCATGTGATCCTCTGCCATGACGAGCCGCGTGATAAGGCGTTATTTATCAACAGTTCTATGTCTCAGCAGCCGACAGTCAGTGACCGTCTGCGCTGGCTGCTGCAAACGTTTAAGTATCAGAAAAATATCCGTATTCACTCATTTGATGAGCATGCTTATGACCCGTATCCGCACGGCTGGGAACACTGGAGTCAGGGTGTGTGCCAGTTTATGCGGGAAAAAGGGATCATGCCGGATTTTATTTATTCAGGTGAGAAAGCGGATGTGCCGCGTTACCGTGAATCGTTCGGTATCGAAACGGTGCTTATCGACCCGGAACGCACCTTTATGAATATCAGCGGACGGCAGATCCGTCAGGCGCCATTCCGCTACTGGGACTATATCCCGACAGAGGTAAAACCTTTCTTTGTGCGGACTGTGGCGGTGCTCGGCGGGGAATCCAGTGGTAAATCCACACTCGTCAATAAACTGGCGAATATGTTCAATACCACCAGTGCCTGGGAATACGGACGTGATTACGTGTTTTCCCATCTGGGCGGCGATGAAATGGCGCTGCAATATTCCGATTATGACAAAATCGCACTGGGACATGCACAGTACATTGATTTTGCAGTAAAATATGCGAATAAAGTTGCTTTTGTGGATACGGATTTTGTCACGACACAGGCGTTTTGCAAACGGTATGAAGGCAAAGAACATCCGTTTGTGCAGGCGCTGATTGCGGAATACCGCTTTGATCTGGTGATCCTGCTGGAAAATAACACACCGTGGGTGGCAGACGGGTTACGCAGCCTCGGCAGTGATAATGACCGCAAAGCGTTTCAGGATCTGCTTATCAGTATGCTGCGGGAAAACGGCATTAAGTTTGTCCATGTGACATCGGGGGACTATGACACCCGTTTTCTTGAATGTGTGGATCTGGTTCAGCATCTGCTGATGCTGGATACCCCTGAAATTCGTGACGGGGATCAGCAAAAATAAAGAATACAGAGAAAATTGAAAATTAATCGGGGTATTTCCGGGATAAATTATTTTTCTCTTCTATACTGAAAGAACAAGGACAACACACAGCGTCCGGCAGAATTCAGGGCAACAAAGGGAGGAAAGATGAAGAGTAAAGGATCCCTTTACTGATGGTGTTAACTGATTGATTTGTTGATCGGTTTTAGTGTTAGAAAGCGGTAAGTATGAAGTAGTAAGTCAGCTTCGGTTGTACCTTAAGTACCAGGTTCAATGTAATACCCGTAACAAAAAACACTCTTTTATCCATCCAACCAAAAATGCCGCGCGGTTCCTCACCGTGCGGCATTTTCCGTTATATGACCTACTTGGTCATACGTTTGTACTTGATGCGGTGCGGCTCCAGTGCTGCCTCGCCGAGAGTCCGTTTCTTGTAATCTTCATATTCACTGAAGTTACCTTCGAAGAACTCCACTTTCCCCTCATCCTGATAGTCGATGATATGGGTGGCGATGCGGTCAAGGAACCAGCGGTCATGGGAAATGACCATCGCGCAGCCCGGGAACTCCAGCAGGGCGTTTTCCAGTGCGCGCAGGGTTTCGATATCCAGGTCGTTGGTCGGTTCATCGAGCAGCAGCATGTTGCCGCCGACCTGTAACAGTTTCGCCAGATGCAGACGACCACGCTCACCACCGGATAATTCGCCGACACGTTTGCCCTGATCAACGCCTTTAAAGTTAAAGCGCCCGACATAAGCACGGCTCGGGATCTCAGTGGTGCCGATACGCATGATATCCTGCCCGCCGGAGACTTCTTCCCAGACGGTTTTCTTATCATCCATCGTATCACGGAACTGATCGACAGATGCGATGGTGACGGTATCACCGAGAGTGATCGTACCGGAATCCGGCTGTTCTTTACCGCTGATCATACGGAACAGAGTGGATTTACCCGCACCGTTCGGCCCGATAATCCCGACGATCGCGCCTTTCGGCAGAGAGAAACTCAGATTATCAATCAGAGTGCGGCCATCGTAGGATTTGGTCAGGTTTTCCACTTCCAGCACTTTGTCACCCAGACGCGGACCAGGCGGAATAAAGAGTTCGTTAGTCTCGTTACGTTTCTGGTACTCGACGCTGTTCAGTTCCTCAAAGCGGGCCAGACGGGCCTTGCCTTTGGACTGACGGCCTTTCGGATTCTGACGGATCCACTCCAGCTCTTTCTCGATAGACTTACGGCGGGCAGCTTCAGAAGAGGCTTCCTGCGCCAGACGGGCATCTTTCTGCTCCAGCCAGCTGGAGTAGTTGCCTTCCCACGGAATACCTTCACCGCGGTCGAGTTCGAGGATCCAGCCGGCGACATTATCGAGGAAGTAACGGTCGTGGGTGATCGCCACAACGGTGCCCTCGTAGTCGTGCAGGAAGCGTTCCAGCCAGGCAACAGATTCCGCATCCAGGTGGTTGGTTGGTTCGTCCAGCAACAGCATATCCGGTTTTTCCAGCAGCAGGCGGCAGATAGCCACACGGCGGCGCTCACCCCCGGAAAGATTACCGATTTTGGCATCCCAGGCCGGTAAACGCAGGGCGTCTGCCGCACGTTCCAGCTGGTTCTCCAGATTATGACCGTCATGAGACTGGATAATCGCTTCCAGTTCACCCTGTTCTTTGGCGAGTTTGTCAAAGTCCGCATCCGGGTCCGCGTACAGTGCGTACACCTCATCCAGACGGGTCAGGGCATTTTTCACTTCAGCTACCGCTTCTTCAACTGCTTCACGGACAGTGTGTTCCGGATTCAGTTTTGGTTCCTGCGGCAGATAACCGATGTTCAGGCCGGGCTGCGGGCGTGCTTCACCTTCAATATCGGTATCCACACCTGCCATAATGCGCAGCAGGGTTGATTTACCGGCACCATTCAGGCCGAGAACACCGATTTTGGCGCCCGGGAAGAAACTCAGAGAGATATCTTTCAGTATATGACGCTTCGGCGGCACAATTTTGCCGACACGGTGCATCGAATAAACGTATTGAGCCAATGTAGTCTACCTTTTTTCGTTGATGGGGCATCTGCGGGGCATTATGACTAAGTTTTACGTTTAGTTAAAGCCACTCCGGTGTCAGTATTGCCCGGTTGCCGGCAGTGACCGGCGGGTACAGCAGATCACGCATTCTAACATTGGCCTGATTTATTCTCACGATGATAGTGCCGGAGGCGGGATCCGTATCATAGCGGGACGGGACTGGTGTGATACCCCGCGCCGGAAGCTGCGGTTTTATAAAAAAAAAAGACGACCGGAGTCGTCTTAAATATCTTCACTTCTTATAGATATAGAGTTCGGGTTCCTGCTTACCGCAGCAAGCAGTATTTCAAATTGTTATCATGATAATTTTTAAATTGAAAATATTATATATCAATTGCATCTATGATACCAGATTATACAACTACTTATTGGCGGGTAATCCATCATTTATGGCATAGGGAATACACAATATGAATAATCAGACATATATTCTGAATAATATCATTTTTTAGTGTCTGGTTATCCGGTACAACGGTATGATTTGTGTCTGCTGAGCAGGGCACTTACACTGTGTATCAGGGTCTGAAGTATTTACAGATAAACGGGATTAAGGAGACAGGAGCAGATTATGAGGAAATGTACATGGCCGGGCGTGGCGGCCCTCAGCACGCTGATGTTTTCAGCACTGGCGTCAGCGGATTCACTGAGTGAGCAGCGTCAGCGCTATCAGGATGTCAAATCTGCGTGGGATGCCAATAATATGGCGGAAGTGGAACGCCTGATGCCGTCACTGCGGGACTACCCGCTCTA
This sequence comes from Morganella sp. BCCO 40_0007, assembly GCF_032989665.1. Lineage (NCBI taxonomy): Bacteria > Pseudomonadati > Pseudomonadota > Gammaproteobacteria > Enterobacterales > Morganellaceae > Morganella > Morganella sp. BCCO 40_0007. Next base: position 60,131 of record NZ_JAVBIN010000009.1, read on the forward strand.
TCCTTATCTGGAATACCGTGAGCTGACACAGGATATGAGCCTGCTGACAGCCGGTCAGGTGAAAACCTTTACGGATACTCATCCGAATCTGCCGTCAGCGGCAAGCCTGAAAAATAAATTTATCAGTGAACTGGCCAAACGCAATGACTGGCAGGGGCTGATCAGCTTCAGCACCACCGTGCCGAAACCGGTCAGTGCGAAGTGTGATTACTATTATGCCAACTGGCAGACCGGAAACCGTCAGGTTGCGCTCGACGGGGCAAAATCGATCTGGCCGGCAGGTAATTCTCTGCCGTCCTCCTGCGACAAGTTATTTGATGTCTGGGATCAGTCGGGCGGGCTGACACCGGAGCGTATCCTCGAACGTATCAGTCTCGCGCTGAAAAACGGCAATTCCTCTCTGGTCAGTTATCTGGCAAAACGTTTACCTGCTTCTTATCAGACTATCAGTAATGGTCTGATTAATTTACAGAAAAATCCGGCATCGGTAGTGACATTTGCACAACTGAGCCCGACCGATTTTACCCGTCAGGCCACTATTTCCGCGTTTTCCGCTTATGCCCGCAAATCACCGGATGCCGCCCGTGCGGATCTGAACAGTGTGGCGCGCGCCCAGAAAATGAATGACAGCGAGCGGCAGCAACTGAAAGATGCCATTGCATGGCAGTATATGGGAAGTGATGTCACCCCGGAGCAGGCTGCCTGGCGTGATGAGGTGATTCAGGAAACGGACTCGGTGACGCTGCGTGAACGCCGTGTGCGTCTGGCACTGAGCAACGCCGATGATCGCGATCTGGATCGCTGGCTGACCCGGTTACCGGCTGATGCGCAGCAGAAAGAGGAGTGGCAGTACTGGCGCGCCGTACTGCTGGAAAAAGGCGGTAATAAAGCGGCTGCAGATGCCATTCTGGAAAAAATCACACAGGGACGCGGGTTCTATCCGATGGTCGCGGCACAGCGTCTGGGTAAGCCGTATGTCATGATGATTAATGCGGCGGATAAACCGGATAATACGATCAGTAATCTGCCTGAAATTCAGCGCATCCGTGAACTGCTGTACTGGCAGATGGAGGGGCTGGCCCGTACCGAGTGGCTGAACCTGGTCAGCAGCCAGACACCGGCGCGCAAAGCGCAGCTGGCGCGTTATGCGCTGGAACAGGGCTGGGCGGATCTGAGTGTGCAGGCAACGATCAACGGCAAGCTGTGGGATCATCTGGAAGAACGCTTCCCGCTGGCCTGGCAGAGTGAGTTTGATGAATTCACACAGAATAAAAATATCAGCAAAAGCTATGCGATGGCGATAGCCCGTCAGGAAAGTGCCTGGAACCCGCAGGCGCGTTCACCGGTCGGTGCGACCGGACTGATGCAGCTGATGCCGGCAACGGCAACCCAGACTGTCCGCGACAACGGCATTACGGATTACAGCAATACCGCGCAGCTGGTTAATCCACGCAAAAATATTGAGATAGGTACGGCGTATCTCAACGGCGTGTATAACCAGTTTGGTCAGAACCGTATCCTGGCGAGTGCCGCTTATAACGCTGGTCCGAACCGGGTAACCCGCTGGCTGAGCAACAGCGGCGGACGGCTGGATGCGGTTGCCTTTGTGGAAACCATTCCGTTTGCGGAAACCCGGGGTTATGTGAAGAATGTGCTGGCGTTTGATGTCTTTTATCAGAACTTCCTGAAAGGGCAGCGCCCGGCGGATGTACTGACTCCTTCTGAACAATCCATGCGTTACTGATAGCCCCTTTCCGGCCCGGTTCAGCAGAAGACAGCTGCACCGGGCTTGTGTTATTCTGGTTGTACTAGTTAACGGGTACTTTTTGTACTCCCGATCCTATAGGGTGACACATGACAACAGACCAACTTCAGGACAGTGACTGGCAGCGCTTTGTCAGCCTGCTGCGTAACGCCTATTCACAGGATATTGAATCCCATCTTTTTCAGCTGCTGTTTACCCCTGATGAGCGCACGGCACTCGGAACACGCGTGCGGATCGTCGAGGAACTCCTGCGCGGTAAAATGAGCCAGCGTGAACTGAAAAGTGAGCTGGGCGTCGGAATTGCAACCATCACCCGCGGCTCCAACAGCCTGAAATATGCCCCGGAAGCGGTAAAGGCCTGGCTGGAGCAGGAGCTGCTCTCCGGTAAAAAATAGTTCAGGTATGCTGCCGCCGGTAAGCGGTCAGAGAAACGCCGGTCTCCCGTCTGAAATAGCGGCACAGATAAGACGGATCATTAAAATGCAGCTTATCTGCGATCTGTTCCGCAGTGAGTGTGCTGTAACGCAGCAGCGTTTTGATCTCCGGAACAACCCGGCGGTTGATCAGCGATTTGGGCGAATGATTAAAAAACGTTTTAGTCAGTTGTGACAGATAAAACGGCGTGATATTTAACTGCCGCGCATAGAACTGCACATCCCGGTGCTCCCGGCTGTGGCGGCAGATAAGCTCCCAGAACTGCCAGCACAGTGTCTCTTTTCTGCTGTATTTCTGTGTGGCGGCAAGGGCATCCGGCGGCATTCTTTCCGCTATCCGCAAAAACAGATTCTGTAAATGATTACGCTGCATGATATGCCGGTAAACCGGACTGTTGCGGGTGATGTCACGCATTTGTGCCAGCCACATCGACAGCAGCGGTTTTTCTGACGTCAACGGAATACAGCGCGGATATTCATGCAGAAACAGAAACAGCGGGTTAGGCAGAACATAGGCGATTTCGGCTGAAAAGGTCGCCGGGATCAGACAGTAAAATACCCGGAAACCCCGTGAGCGTTTTTTCAGCAGTGCAATAGTGTCTTCCGCCAGCACCAGAATATCCCCCGCCCTCACGGCATGAGGTTTAAAATTCAGTGTCATATTCGCGTATCCCGCCCGGCAGATCAGCAGGGCAAGATAGGCGCTGCCGAACGTCAGTGGTACTCCGCCGTGATCCGCCAGTGTGCTCTCTCCTGTCAGCAGTGTGTCTGTTTCTTCTGTTAATACCGGAACCTGTTCTGCCAGTTCACTGTCATGAGTTGTCATTTTTGCCATCCTGAAACAGATATAAGCGGAAATTTATCACAATAGTTTTCAAAAGTACCGAAAGTGCGGAGGTTTGTTGCTTACCGGATAACCACCGCCGGTTTACACTGCCTGCCATCACAGAGAGAGCCGGTATGGCTGAATGTATAACTGAAGTAAGGTAAGCAGTATGAAATTAGAAACAGAACGTATGATTTTGCGCCCGTGGGCAGAAACTGATGCCGCAGATTTATATGAAGTGGCAAAAGATGACCGTGTCGGCCCGATAGCAGGCTGGCCGCCGCACAGCTGCGTTGAGGAAAGTGCGGATATTATCCGTACCGTCTTTAACCTCGATGAGGTTTATGCCACAGAACTGAAGGATAGCGGACGGGCGGTGGGATGCATCGGGATTCTGATCGGTGAAAACAGCAACTTTGATATCAGTCAGCGGGAAGGCGAAATCGCCTACTGGATTGGTGTACCGTACTGGGGGCAGGGGCTGATTCCGGAGGCGGTCAGAGAGGTGATGCGCCATGCATTTGAAACGCTGGAGCTGGATGCGCTGTGGTGCGGTTATTTTGAAAACAATGAACAGTCGCATCGTGCGCAGGCTAAATGCGGATTCCGTCATCATCATACGGAAGAAAATAAATTCAATCAGTTCCTGAATGATTACCGGACTGAACATATCAGCCGTATTACGCGGGAAGAGTGGCTGGCACAGCAGTAACGGTGCCGGAAAGGTCACCGGGCCGGTTATCACCGGTCCGGTTATTCAGATCAGGATTCTTTGGTATTCAGGGATTTATAAATCTCATGCTGAATAGGCACCAGCGCCAGGATAATCGCCTGCTCATAGACACTGGTCCGGGTCAGTGCACCGCCGGTGAAGAAACCGATCGCCCCGCCTTTTTGTCTGATATCTTCGACCCCGGTCAGGTCAGCCATTTCATCACCCAGCTCACGGCCTTCGCGTATCCCCGCGAGAATTTTTTCCGGCAGCATCAGACTGGCGGAACGGGATTCCCCGCGCAGCTGGCGGTGTTCAATCACAATCCAGGCAAACGTCATATCGCCTTCAATACCCGCCTCAACACCAACCCAGAAATCTGCTTCCGGTCTGACCTGACGGGCGGCATTGACGCGCTGGCGGGCGCCGGTACGGGTTTCGGTATTCCCGATTGGCTGCTGCGGCACACTGCTGTCCACATTCACATCTTCAATATCAAAATTGCCGTTACCCAGTACCACTTCAAAAGCGGAACGGATAGCCTGAATTTTGGCCGGATTAGTCGTCGCTGCGATAATATGAAACATGATAATTAACTATCCACGTAATTTTGTTTGCCGCAGTATAGCGAATATTGACGGCTTTCCGCAGATTTTTTTAGACGCGGCTGCGCAGTGAAATTGTTTCAGGGAAAAGCGTGATCCCGGGAATGTTTTTACGGTATGGTAGCGGGGTAATCAAACTTTCACACAGTAAAAGCAGAGATTGATAGTTATGTCACAGGTATTTCTTGTCCGTCACGGTGAAACTGAATGGAACGTTCAGCGCCGTATCCAGGGTCATTCTGACAGTCCGTTAACCCAAAGTGGTATCGATCAGGCGAAGCAGGTTGCCGCGCGTCTGAAAAATGAAGGTATCACCCACATTATCGCCAGTGATCTGGGCCGAACACAACAGACCGCGAAACTGATTGCGGATGCCTGCGGCTGTGAGGTGATTGCTGATCCGCGTCTGCGTGAGCTCAATATGGGCGTGCTGGAAAAACGTCAGATTCATACCCTGACCGCAGAAGAAGAGAGCTGGCGTAAAAGTCTGCTTAACGGTACGGAAGACGGGCGTATTCCGGACGGTGAGTCTCTCGCGGAGCTGGAAAGCCGGATGCGGGCAGCGCTGGAAAGTACGCTGGATCTGCCGGAAGGCAGTAAAGTCCTGCTGGTCAGTCACGGTATTGCGCTGGGATGCCTGATTGGCTCTGTGCTCGGATTACCGGCTTATGCGGAACGCCGCCTGCGTCTGCGTAACTGCTCGTTATCCGTTCTGGAGTATCAGGAAAGCCCGTGGCTGGCGGATGGCTGGGTGGTTGAAACGGCCGGTGATACGACTCATCTGAGCCTGCCGTCGCTGGATGAAGTGCAGCGCTGAGTGATTCGGTGATATCAGACACCGCCGGGTGAACAAGACACCACCGGCGGCGGTGTTTGTTCTGCGGGAGTCGTTACTGCGGGTCACGTCTGACAGGAATATAGTATTTAAATTCCGCGATATGATGGCGAGGATCGGATTCATCCACATCTGCCACATCCGGATAACGGATGTCAGTCCCTTTTCTCAGCTTGTAACATTCAATGTCGTAGCCGCGACGGCGGGTGATCCCCAGGTGCGGTACACACTGACCGTAAATGGTGAACAGAAATTCCTGCATCGCCCCGCGGTAAGGAACACCGCTGAAGGTAAAGCAGAGATATTCCCCGCCCGGCATTTCTATTTCACGGACATTTTCTTCCGTGGTGAACGCGGCAAACTCGCTCTCAACAGCGGTGGTATAAGTAACCGTCTGCTCATCTTCCTTATCCGGGTTACGCGTTGTGCTGTACAGCCCGTAAACATAATCCGGAATGGTTTTCGCCACGGAAATATGATGCAGCCAGAATTCCTGACGCATATGCGTACAGGCGGTTGCCCAGTCCTCTAGGCGGTGCGAACAACTGTGTTCAATACCACTTACGGTACGTGCCGGGAGCGTGACAAACTCGTGTTCAGGCAGCGGTGTGTCATCCAGCCGGATAGCAGAGCAAATACCGTCAGAGCACCATTCGTCAAGACGGCGGTACAGTGCCGGTGTTTTATTAAACTGTTTCTTGAATGCGCGGGTAAAGGTTTGCTGAGAGTCAAAACGATACTGTAGTGCAATATCTAAAATAGGACGGGCTGTCAGCCGCAGTGCAATGGCTGCGCGTGACAACCGGCGGGCCCGGATGTATGCGCCGATGGCTTCACCGGTGACGTCCTTGAACATACGTTGTAAATGCCACTTGGAGTAGCCTGCCTTCGCAGCGACGTTATCGAGGGAAAGTGGCTGATCTAAATGCTCATCTAACCAACGGAGTAAATCACGAATGATGTTGGTCTGATCCATACATCTCCCTTATTGGATTGATGAAGTTCTGAAAGAGATATAACGAATTTATATTCTAACTTGAGTGATTATCAACGAGATAATCATTTACCAATTCTTACTTTTGGCCGGAAAAAATGTTTTAAGAACAGGGCGACTATCATAAACTGGTAACATGGATTATCTTTAAAATCATACAATTTTCAAATGGTTTTCTTGGGCTATTAAGATTATGAATCAGACTCGCCAGTCTATACTGGGAATTATTACAGCTATTTCATTGAGTTCGTTATCCTTTTTGAGCCATGCTGAAGAAGTAGGCTCTGTGGACACCGTATTCAAAATTTTGGGGCCGGACCATAAAATTGTGGTGGAAGCCTTTGATGATCCTGATGTGGAAAATGTCACCTGTTATCTGAGCCGGGCAAAAACCGGCGGGATAAAAGGCGGGCTTGGTCTGGCGGAAGATACCTCTGATGCCGCGATTTCCTGTCAGCAGGTCGGGCCGGTCACGGTCAGTGACAAAGTGAAAAAAGGCCGCAAAGATAAAGGTCAGGTGGTATTCCAGAAACGGACATCTATGGTATTCAAAAAGTTACAGGTGGTTCGTTTCTATGACGAGAAACGTCACGCGCTGATTTATCTGACCTATTCAGATAAAGTGGTCGACGGTTCACCGAAGAATGCCCTGAGTGCGGTCCCGATTATGCCGTGGACAAAGTAAGCGGATAGCAGGATCAAAAAATCCCCGGTGACGCAGAGCGGCACCGGGAATATCGTATGATGATACCGCAGCGGAAGATTACTCTTCGAGGTCGCCGCAGAACCGGTAACCTTCGCCGTGAATGGTGGCGATGATTTCCGGGGTATCCGGTGTGGACTCGAAATGCTTACGGATACGGCGGATGGTGACATCCACAGTACGGTCATGCGGTTTCAGTTCACGGCCGGTCATTTTCTTCAGCAGTTCAGCACGGGTCTGAATCTTGCCCGGATTCTCACAGAAATGCAGCATTGCACGGAATTCACTGCGCGGCAGTTTGTACTGCTCGCCGGTTGGTCCGATTAATGAGCGGCTGTTGATATCCAGTTCCCAGCCGTTGAACTTGTAACTTTCCACACTGCGGCGCTCTTCGCTGCCACCGGCCAGATTCATGGTCCGTGACAGTAAGTTACGCGCGCGGATAGTCAGTTCACGCGGGTTAAACGGCTTGGTGATATAGTCATCAGCACCGATTTCCAGACCGAGGATTTTATCTACTTCATTATCACGGCCGGTTAAGAACATCAGTGCCACATTTGCCTGTTCGCGGAGCTCACGCGCCAGCAACAGACCATTTTTTCCCGGGAGGTTGATGTCCATGATAACCAAATTGATATCATGGTCTGACAGTACGTTATGCATCTCTGCACCGTCAGTGGCTTCATGTACCACGTAACCCTCTGCTTCAAAAATACTTTTCAGCGTGTTACGTGTGACGATCTCATCTTCAACAATTAAAATATGCGGGGTTTGCATAGTCGCTACCTAAATTACTTAGAATAATAAGAAATCTGATTATCTGTTCGTGTAACCTGTTCCGGTATCGTTGTGGTTATGTCCGGTACATCACCACGAACAGAAAAAAATCTTGTTCAGACCGCATTTTAACAATCACTCAATTCAAAAAGTAAAGAATTGAAACGATTCGTACCAATATTAGTCTATTAACACCAATATAACAGCAACCCAATCATTTACCATCCGGAAATCTAACCTTTGTTGATACATATCAAAATCAATTGTAGCACGTTAACACTATTTTCAATTGTTAATTGCGGGTTTTAATGATTGTCAAATAAATAGAGCTACAATGTTAAGCATTATATCTGACTTGTCTGATTATTGTACATTTTTTTGCCGGATAAACCGTGAAAAACGTAACTTGCACGATAAAAGTGAAAAAATACAGAAATTCAGGGTTCTGTAAAATTAAATGCCGGTTGATGAGGCGATACCCGCGTTAATTTACCGTCATTTCTTTTTATTCTGATATGTGATCAGCTTCAAACTGTCTGATTCTGACGGCAAATATGAAGAATAATTTGACATCACACTGCCTTTCCTTTAACCGTAATAGGGTTAACCAGATAAATGACAGACAGGAACTCTATGCGTAATCACAGCCTGACCATGATTATTATTACGACCACCACCACCATTACCACCGGCGGTGCGGGCTGACGCATATCTGAAATCACGAAAAAAGCCCGCACAATTGACTGTGCGGGCTTTTTTTTTGGACTAAAAATGGCAGGAGCAGGTAACACATGCGTGTACTTAAATTTGGCGGAACATCCGTGGCAAACGCGGATCGTATACTGAACATCGCAGGAATCGCAGAGAAAAAACTCGCGCAGGGACAGCTCGCTATGGTGCTTTCGGCACCGGCGAAAATCACTAATTACTTAGTGGCGATGGTGGAGCAGACCGTCAGCGGGCAGGAAGCAAACACACTGGTACACGATGCCGCAGCTGTTCTCGGGGCGATTCTGGACGGGTTACGTGATGCCGTGCCGGGCTTTGAATACGACCGGCTGAAGCACGAAACAGAGCAGGAAATCAGCCGGATACGTCAGGTACTGCACGGCGTGTCATTGCTGGGGCAGTGTCCGGACAGCATCAATGCCAATATGATCAGCTGCGGTGAACGTTTTTCCATTGCCGTGATGGCATCACTGCTGAAAGCCCGCGGCCATAAGGTTACGGTGATTGATCCGGTGGTGAATCTGCTGGCATCCGGCGGGTATCTGGAATCCACTGTTGATATCCATGAATCAACAAAACGTATTGCCGCACTGAATATTCCGTCAGATCACATCATCCTGATGGCGGGATTCACTGCCGGTAATGAAAACGGTGAGCTGGTGGTGCTGGGGCGTAACGGTTCTGACTATTCCGCCGCGGTACTGGCTGCCTGTCTGCGCGCCTCCTGCTGTGAGATCTGGACTGACGTGGACGGTGTGTATACCTGTGATCCGCGCTTTGTGCCGGATGCCCGTCTGCTGAAAGGCATGTCGTATCAGGAAGCGATGGAGCTGTCTTATTTCGGGGCAAAAGTCCTGCATCCGCGTACTATCGCACCGATTGCGCAGTTCCAGATCCCGTGCCTGATAAAAAACACCCTCAATCCCGATGCGCCGGGTACACTAATCGGTGACGGCCAGCGTGACGACAGCCTGCCGGTGAAAGGGATCACCAACCTGAATAACATGGCGATGTTTAACGTCTCCGGGCCGGGAATGAAAGGAATGGTCGGGATGGCGGCACGCGTGTTTACCGTGATGTCCCGCCGTAATATTTCCATCGTGCTGATTACACAGTCATCTTCCGAATACAGCATCAGTTTTTGTGTGGCGCAGAAAGACAAGGCACGTACTCAGCAGGCGCTGGAAGAGGAGTTTTATCTGGAGCTGAAAGAGGGCGTACTCGACCCGCTGGATGTGCTGGATAACCTGGCTATTGTTTCCGTGGTCGGGGATGGTATGCGGACACTCAAAGGGATTTCCGCCCGGTTCTTCTCGGCATTGACCCGCGCCAATATCAATATCATTGCTATCGCGCAGGGCTCGTCCGAACGCTCAATCTCTGCGGTGGTGGATAATGATCTTGCCGCTGCCGGAGTCCGCCTGTGCCACCAGATGCTGTTTAACACCGACCGCATTGTGGAAGTGTTTGTGGTGGGAACCGGCGGGGTCGGCAGTGCGCTGCTGGAACAAATCCATCGTCAGCAGGCACGGCTGAAAGCCCGGAATATCGATCTGCGGGTCTGCGGTATCGCCAATTCAAAAGCCATGCTGACCAATATGCGCGGCATTGATTTACAGGACTGGCGTCAGTCGCTGTCACAGGCCAAAGAGCCGTTCAGTCTCAGCCGTCTTATCCGCCTGGAAAAAGAGTATCACTTCCTCAATCCGGTGATTGTGGATTGTACCTCGAATGAGGAAATCGCCCTGCAATATGCGGATTTCCTGAAAGACGGTTTCAACGTGGTGACGCCGAATAAAAAAGCTAACACGCTGTCCATGGATTATTACCATGAACTGCGCCGTGCGGCGGCATCCTCAAAACGCCAGTTCCGTTATGACACCAACGTCGGTGCCGGGCTGCCGGTGATTGAAAACCTGCAAAACCTGCTCAATGCAGGGGATGAACTGGTACAGTTCAGCGGCATTCTGTCCGGCTCGCTCTCCTTTATTTTCGGTATGCTGGATGAAGGGATGTCACTGTCTGAGGCAACGGCGGCGGCTAAAGCCAAAGGCTTCACCGAACCGGACCCGCGTGATGATCTTTCCGGGATGGATGTGGCACGTAAGCTGCTGATCCTCGCCCGTGAAGCAGGACTCTCTCTTGAGCTGGCGGATATTGAGGTGGATTCTGTGCTGCCGCCGGATTTTGATGCCTCGGGGGATGTGAACACCTTTATGGCGAATCTGCCGTCACTGGATGCAGCCTTTGCTGCGCGTGTGGCGAAAGCCGCAGAAGCAGGGCGCGTTTTACGTTATGTTGGCATTATCGATCATGGCCGCTGTCAGGTGAAAATCACGGAAGCAGACGGTAATGATCCGCTGTATAAAGTGAAAAACGGCGAAAACGCCCTGGCGTTTTATACCCGCTACTATCAGCCAATCCCGCTGGTACTGCGCGGTTACGGCGCGGGGAATGATGTGACAGCGGCAGGGGTGTTTGCGGACGTGCTGCGGACAATGTCATGGAAACTGGGAGTGTAAAACGTGATAAAAATTTATGCACCGGCGTCAATCGGGAATGTAAGTGTGGGGTTCGATGTGCTGGGTGCGGCAGTGTCTCCGGTCAGCGGGGCACTGCTTGGTGACTGTGTGTCCATCGCGAAAGCAGAGACGTTTTCACTCAGAAACAGCGGTCATTTTGCCGGTAAACTGCCGGTGAATCCGAAGCACAATATTGTATATCAGTGCCATGAGCGGTTCAGCGAGATCATTAATGACGATCTGCCGGTTGCCATGGTGCTGGAAAAAAATATGCCGGTGGGGTCAGGATTAGGTTCCAGCGCCTGCTCGGTGGTGGCGGCACTCGTGGCACTGAATGAATACACCGGCAGGCCGCTGGATGAGATGTCACTGCTGCGCCTGATGGGCGAGATGGAAGGGCGTATCTCCGGCAGTGTGCATTATGACAATGTCGCACCTTGTTTCCTGGGCGGGTTGCAGCTCAATATTGAAACCGGCGACAGCGTCAGCCAGACGGTACCGGGCTTTGAACACTGGTACTGGGTGATGGCGTATCCGGGCATTAAAGTCTCCACGGCGCAGGCACGGGCGATTTTACCGGCCACCTATTCACGGGCGGATATTGTCAGCCACGGGCGCAACCTCGCCGGTTTTATCCACGCCTGCCACACCGGACAGGCCGATCTGGCCGCCGCCATGATCCGCGATGTGGTGGCGGAACCGTACCGCCGTGAATTGCTGCCGAATTTTGATGCTGTCCGTGAGCAGGTACTTGCCCGCGGCGCGAAGGCATGTGGTATCTCCGGCTCCGGTCCGACGCTGTTTGCGGTCTGTGACAGTAAATCAGCGGCAGAGCAGGCAGCGGATGTCTTCAACACACAGTATTTGCAGAACAGCGAAGGGTTTGTCCATCTGTGCCGTCTCGATCTCAAAGGCGCACGTCAGATAAGTGCATAAAGGTAAAAAATGGAACTGTACAATTTAAAAGATGAGAGTGAGAAAGTCAGTTTTGCACAGGCGGTAAAACAGGGGCTGGGACGCGGACAGGGGCTGTTCTTCCCGCGTGAGATTCCGTTCTTTGATGCAACGGAAATGGATAAGCTGCTGGCGATGGATTTTGTCAGCCGCAGCACGGCCATTCTGCATGCACTGATTGGTGATGAGATTCCGGAAGCAGAGCTGGCAGCGCGTGTCCGTGCCGCCTTTGCCTTCCCGGCGCCGCTGAACCCGGTGGAGCCGGATGTGGCCTGTCTGGAGTTGTTTCACGGCCCGACACTGGCCTTCAAGGATTTCGGCGGGCGCTTTATGGCGCAGGCGCTGGCAGCGGTTGCCGGTGACAAACCTGTCACCATTCTGACCGCCACCTCCGGCGATACCGGTGCTGCGGTGGCACATGCTTTTTACGGTCTGAAAAATGTGCAGGTGGTGATCCTCTATCCGCAGGGAAAAATCAGCCCGTTACAGGAAAAACTGTTCTGTACCCTCGGCGGCAATATTTACACCGTGGCGGTGCAGGATGATTTCGATGCCTGTCAGGCGCTGGTGAAACAGGCGTTTGATGATGAGGAACTGAAACAGACGCTGCATCTGAACTCGGCAAACTCCATTAATATCAGCCGTCTGCTGGCTCAAATCTGCTATTACTTTGAAGCGGTGGCACAGGTTCCGGCGGAAAAACGCGGTGAACTGGTGTTCTCGGTGCCGAGCGGTAACTTCGGTGACCTGACCGCCGGAGTGCTGGCAAAAGCCATGGGTCTGCCGGTAAAACGCTTTATCGCTGCGACCAATGCCAACGACACCGTACCGCGCTATCTGGCGGACGGGCAGTGGAAACCGGCGGCAACCGTGGCAACGTTATCCAATGCCATGGATGTCAGCCAGCCGAACAACTGGCCGCGTATTGAAGCGCTGTTTGCACGCAAAGGCTGGTCACTGAAAGACCTGCGTTCCGGCGCGGTAAGCGACGATGAAACCCGCGAAACTATGCGTGACCTGGCTGCGAAAGGGTATATTTCCGAGCCGCATGCCGCGATCGCCTATCGTCTGCTGCGCAGTGATTTGCAGCCGGGCGAGTACGGTATTTTCCTCGGCACAGCGCATCCGGCTAAATTCCTGGAGAGTGTGGAAGCGATTCTTGATCGCAAACTGCCGTTACCGGCGGAACTGGCTGAGCGGGCTGATTTGCCGCTGCTGTCTGCGGTATTACCGGCGGATTTTGCGGCGCTGCGGGACTATCTGCTGAAGACGGTGAAGCCGTAACTTCCTGTCAATTATCACCAGTGTGATGATAACGGGTAAGAAAATAAAAAGCATACTGCGCCACGGATGGCGCAGCTGAATGACCCGGCTGTTATGCTGCGTGGTGTTCCGGCCGTGTAAACACCAGTTCCCGCTCACCGGACTGACTTTCGTCAAAACGGTAACCGTCGAGATTAAACTCCGTCAGCTGAGACGGCTGCGTCAGGCGGTTCTGAATAATAAACCGGCTCATCAGCCCGCGTGCTTTTTTGGCATAGAAACTGATCACTTTATACTTGCCGTTTTTCTCATCGAGGAAAACCGGTTTGATAATCACCGCATCCAGTTTCTTCGGATTCACCGCTTTAAAGTATTCATCAGAGGCCAGATTGACCAGCACATTATCACCCTGTGCAGCCAGCGCCTGATTCAGGTTATCCGTAATAATATCCCCCCAGAACGTATACAGATCGTTGCCGCGCGGATTGGCGAGTTTCGTCCCCATTTCCAGGCGGTAAGGCTGCATCAGATCCAGCGGGCGCAGCACGCCGTACAGACCGGAAAGCATACGCAGATGCTGCTGGGCAAAATCAAAATCGTCCTCACTGAAGGTTTCCGCCTGCATCCCGGTATAGACATCCCCTTTAAATGCCAGAATGGCCTGTCGGGCATTGTCCGGTGTGAAATCCGGCTGCCATTCCCCGAAACGGGCGGCATTCAGTCCGGCCAGCTTATCACTGATATGCATCAGTGAGCCGATATCCGCCGGGGTCAGTTTGCGGCAGGTTTCTATCAGGGTTTCTGATTGTGCCAGCAGCTCAGGCTGAGTATGGCGCTCAGTGGCTAACGGGCTGTCATAATCAAGGGTTTTTGCAGGGGAAATAGTCAGCAGCATAGTCGGCTCCGGTCTGGTGTTGTCATTCTCCGGTTACTTTAACAAAAAAAAGAGGATAACGGGCAAATCACTGTAATCGGTGACGGCGCACAAAACAGGAAACACTCCGGATAACAACGGAATAACGGCGGAGTAAAGGGAATGCGCCGGATTTTCCCTGCTTGCGCGGCGTGCTGTCCGTGATATTATCAAATGCAGTTGCGGCATATTGCCATCTGTACTCGTTATACTTCAGGGTTTCCGGGTGTTGACTACGCAAAGTTCACCGGCAGGCATCCCGAATTATTCCGGGTATCTTCTGACATAAGATGAGAGACGAAAATGACCGATAAATTAACTTCCCTGCGTAATCTGACCACGGTCGTGGCCGATACCGGTGACATCGAAGCGATGAAACTGTATAAACCACAGGATGCCACCACCAACCCTTCTCTGATCCTCAATGCGGCGCAGATTCCGGAATACCGTAAGTTAATTGATGATGCGGTAACCTGGGCGCGTGCACAGAGCGACTCACGTGAACAGCAGATTATCGATGCCGGTGACAAACTGGCGGTGAATATCGGTCTGGAAATCCTGAAACTGATTCCGGGTCGTATCTCCACAGAAGTGGATGCCCGTCTCTCTTATGACACGCAGGCAAGTATCGCCAAAGCAAAACGTCTCATCAAACTGTATAACGATGCCGGTATCAGCAACGATCGTATCCTGATCAAACTGGCCTCCACCTGGCAGGGTATCCGTGCTGCGGAACAGCTGGAAAAAGAAGGCATCAACTGTAACCTGACACTGCTGTTCTCCTTTGCTCAGGCGCGTGCCTGTGCGGAAGCAGGTGTGTATCTGATTTCTCCGTTTGTCGGCCGTATCCTCGACTGGTACAAAGCAAACAGCGACAAGAAAGAGTTCGCACCGGCAGAAGATCCGGGCGTGATTTCAGTGACTGAAATCTACAACTACTACAAAGAACACGGCTACAAAACTGTGGTTATGGGCGCAAGCTTCCGTAACGCCGGTGAGATCCTGGAACTGGCCGGTTGTGACCGTCTGACTATCGCCCCTGCACTGCTGAAAGAGCTGTCAGAAGCGACCGGTGCGGTTGAGCGCAAACTGGAATACAAAGGCGAAGTGAAAGCGCGTCCAGCACCGCTGACAGAAGCTGAGTTCTACTGGGGTCACCACAGTGATGCAATGGCGACTGAGAAACTGGCGGACGGTATCCGTAAGTTTGCGGTAGACCAGGGCAAACTGGAAAAAATGATCGCCGATCTGCTGTAATCGTTATAATACAGTCAGATTCAGGAGGCAGCCGGGAGGCTGCCTTTTTTGTTTCCGGCGGCAATGCTATGCTGTGCCCCGGAGTCAAAATGACGTTGAGGTGACTATGAACAATGTGTTGCGCATCGGTCTTGTCTCGGTTTCTGACCGCGCATCCGGTGGTATTTATGAAGATAAAGGCATTCCGGCCTTACAGGCATGGCTGGCAAAAACTATCACCACGCCTTTTCAGACAGAAACCCGCCTGATCCCGGATGAAGAAGCGATGATCAGCCAGACGCTGTGCGAACTGGTGGATGAATTCGGCTGCCATCTGGTACTGACAACCGGCGGAACCGGCCCGGCGCGGCGTGATGTGACTCCGGATGCAACACTGGCGGTGGCAGATCGCGAAATGCCGGGCTTCGGCGAACAGATGCGTCAGATCAGCCTGAAATTTGTACCGACCGCCATTTTATCCCGTCAGGTTGGCGTGATCCGTAATCAGTCGCTGATCCTTAATCTGCCGGGGCAGCCGAAAGCCATTGCTGAAACCCTTGAAGGGCTGAAAGATGAAAACGGTAAAGTGATCGTTTCCGGTATTTTCGCAAGTGTACCGTATTGTATACAGTTGCTTGACGGACCTTACATTGAAACCGACCCTGAAATTGTCGCGGCATTTCGTCCGAAATCAGCAATAAAGCCGCAGTAACACTGCGTTTTCAGCATAAAATAAAAAGTATTCCCCCGGACACCTTTCTTGTCCTATGATGCGGTTATCCGTTTATGTAAAGTAAAGATAACAGCAATGTAAAGACAGGAAAGGTGAACCCATGGCACAGACCATTCCCCGGACGCTCAACCGGCAGGATTATAAAACACTCTCTCTCGCGGCCCTGGGTGGCGCACTCGAATTTTACGATTTTATTATTTTCATCTTCTTTGCCGTTACCATCGGCAAACTGTTCTTTCCGCCGGATATCCCTGCGTGGCTGGTGCAGATGCAGACCTTCGGGATCTTTGCTGCCGGTTATCTGGTGCGTCCGTTGGGCGGCATTGTGATGGCACATTTCGGTGACCTGGTCGGCCGTAAAAAAATGTTCTCTCTCAGCATCCTGCTGATGGCTGTTCCGACACTCTGTATCGGTCTGCTGCCGACTTATGAATCTATCGGTATCGCCGCACCGTTACTGCTTCTGCTGATGCGGGTCATGCAGGGGGCTGCGATTGGCGGGGAAGTCCCCGGCGCCTGGGTATTTGTCTCCGAGCATGTGCCGAAGCACCGTATCGGTATTGCCTGCGGTACGCTGACGGCGGGACTGACCGTCGGTATTCTGCTCGGTTCGCTGGTGGCGATGATGATGGCGACACTCTTTACTGAAGCGCAGCAACTGGCCTGGGGCTGGCGTGTGCCGTTCTTCCTCGGGGGAATTTTCGGCTTTGTGGCACTTTATCTGCGCCGCTGGCTGGCGGAAACGCCGATATTTCAGGAGATGAAACAACAAAAAGCACTGGCGAAAGAGCTGCCGCTGAAAACCGTCGTGGTGAATCACAAAGAAGCGATTGTGATCTCTATGCTGCTGACCTGGCTGCTCTCCGCCGGGGTTGTGGTGGTGATCCTGCTGACACCGGCCTATTTGCAGACGGAGTTCGGCCTGGCAAAAGCGGTGGTGTCTGTTGCTAATATGACGGCGATTCTGGCGCTGTGCGGCGGATGTCTGGTCGCCGGTTATCTGTGTGACAAACTGGGTGCATCAGTGGTCTTTACCTTCGGCAGCCTGCTGCTGGCGGTCTGTACCGGTTATTTCTATCTGACCGCCGGTGAGCCGGGCACACCGCTGTCACTGACCTACGGACTGGCCGGATTCAGTGTCGGCGTGGTGGGGGCAGTGCCGTTTGTAATGGTGAACAGCTATCCGGCGGAGATCCGCTTCAGCGGTATTTCGTTCTCCTACAACCTTTCTTATGCCATTTTCGGCGGACTGACGCCGGTTGTGGTTACGCTGTTCCTGAAATGGACCCCGCTGGCACCGGCGTACTACATGCTGGGGCTCTCTCTGATCGGCCTGCTGCTGGGGCTGTATATGGGGAAAGCGGCGGTACGTCAGCGGATGATGGTTTTCAGCTCCTGATAACACCGGCTTTTATGCTGTATCAATTATGCTGTTTTAATGCCGTGCTGATATGACTGTCAGCGCGGCATTTTTCAGTGTTTCATCATTTTCTTTTAAATAATCTGTTTTTTTTTCATTTTCCCCTTGATGAATGCATTTATGGCCCCATCTAGTTGTCATCGGAAACTGAAACTCAGTTGAATCCCCTTTAACGCTGCGGATGTCCGGTACCGTCAGGAAATGTTCCGGGTGACGGGTGAGTAAAAATTTTTTCTTGAAAAGTGAAAATTGAACCTCATATACATCGGTAGCGTAAGACGAACAGAATTATTCGGAGGCCTTTAAATGGGTAAAATTATTGGTATCGACTTAGGTACAACCAACTCTTGTGTTGCTGTAATGGATGGTAATCAGGCACGTGTCCTGGAGAACGCAGAAGGCGACCGCACAACGCCGTCAATCATCGCGTATACACAGGATGGTGAAATCCTGGTCGGTCAGCCGGCAAAACGTCAGGCTGTTACCAATCCGCAGAACACACTGTTTGCAATCAAACGTCTGATTGGTCGTCGTTTTGACGATGAAGAAGTGCGCCGCGATATGAACATCATGCCGTACAAAATTGTCGGCGCTGATAACGGTGACGCATGGGTGGAAGCGAAAGGCCAGAAAATGGCACCACCACAGGTTTCTGCTGAAGTCCTGAAAAAAATGAAGAAAACCGCTGAAGATTATCTCGGCGAACCGGTAACCGAAGCGGTTATCACCGTACCTGCTTACTTTAACGATGCTCAGCGTCAGGCAACCAAAGACGCCGGCCGTATCGCAGGTCTGGATGTAAAACGTATTATCAACGAACCGACTGCAGCGGCACTGGCTTACGGCCTGGATCGTGAAGTGGGTAACCGTACTATCGCGGTCTTCGACCTCGGTGGTGGTACTTTCGATATCTCTATCATCGAAATCGATGAAGTTGACGGCGAAAAAACCTATGAAGTGCTGGCAACGAACGGCGACACTCACTTAGGTGGTGAAGACTTCGACAGCCGCATGATCAACTATCTGGTTGAAGAGTTTAAGAAAGAACAGGGTATCGATCTGCGTAACGACCCGCTGGCGATGCAGCGTCTGAAAGAAGCTGCCGAGAAAGCAAAAATCGAGCTTTCTTCCGCACAGCAGACTGACGTTAACCTGCCGTACATCACGGCGGACGCGACCGGTCCTAAACACATGAACATCAAAGTGACCCGTGCGAAACTGGAATCACTGGTTGAAGATCTGGTTAAACGCTCTATGGACCCGGTCAAAGTTGCATTACAGGATGCCGGTCTGTCAGTGAATGACATCAATGATGTTATCCTGGTAGGTGGTCAGACCCGTATGCCGCTGGTTCAGAAAACCGTTGCTGATTTCTTCGGTAAAGAACCGCGTAAAGACGTGAACCCGGACGAAGCTGTGGCTGTTGGTGCTGCGGTACAGGGCGGTGTGTTAGGTGGTGATGTTAAAGACGTGCTGCTGCTGGACGTTACCCCGCTGTCTCTGGGTATCGAAACCATGGGCGGCGTGATGACTCCGCTGATCGCGAAGAACACCACTATCCCGACCAAACACAGCCAGGTGTTCTCCACAGCGGAAGACAACCAGTCTGCGGTAACTATCCATGTTCTGCAGGGTGAGCGTAAACGTTCCGGTGACAACAAATCGCTGGGTCAGTTTAACCTGGATGGTATTCAGGCTGCACCACGCGGTATGCCGCAGATCGAAGTCACCTTTGACATCGACGCCGACGGTATCCTGCATGTGTCTGCGAAAGACAAAAACAGCGGCCGTGAGCAGAACATCACCATCAAGGCCTCTTCCGGTCTGAACGAGGAAGAGATCCAGAAAATGGTACGTGATGCGGAAGCGAACGCTGAAGCTGACCGTAAGTTCGAAGAGCTGGTACAGGTTCGTAACCAGGCCGATCAGCTGGTTCACGCCACCCGTAAACAGATTGAAGAAGCGGGCGACAAACTGCCGGGCGACGATAAAGTAAAAATCGAGCAGGCGGTAAGTGAGCTGGAAATCGCAGCGAAAGGTGAAGATAAAGCGGCTATCGAAGAGAAAACGAAAGCCCTGATCGACGCCTCTGCCAAACTGATGGAAATTGCCCAGCAGCAGGCGCAGGCAGGTGCAGCAGGTGCTGATGCCGCGCAGGATGCAGGTAAAAATGATGATGTTGTTGATGCTGAATTCGAAGAAGTTGACGACAGCAAAGACAAAAAATAAGGCCCTTAGCGGGCGCGGTGATGACTGTTATTAATCACTGAAAACCGGCACGGGCGTTGAGGAAACTCTGCGCCCGTGTCTGTGTGTTAAGGGACAAAACGGATGGCAAAAAAAGATTACTATGAGGTGTTGGGCGTCTCGAAATCTGCGGATGATAAAGAGATTAAAAAAGCCTACAAACGCCTTGCGATGAAATATCACCCTGACCGTAATCAGGGCGATAAAGACGCGGAAGATAAATTTAAAGAAGTTAAAGAGGCTTACGAAATCCTCACCGACGCACAGAAACGTGCGGCTTATGACCAGTACGGCCACGCGGCATTTGAGCAGGGCGGTATGGGCGGCGGCGGCGGATTTGGCGGCGGCGGTTTCGGCGGTGCTGACTTCGGTGATATCTTTGGTGACGTCTTCGGTGATATTTTTGGTGGTGGTCGCCGTCAGCAACGCGCGGCACGCGGAGCAGACCTGCGTTACAACATCGAACTGACCCTTGAAGAAGCGGTTCGTGGTGTGACCAAAGAGATCCGTATTCCGACCCTGGAAACCTGTGATAAATGTCACGGCAGCGGGGCGAAAGAAGGTACTGAGCCGCAGGAGTGTCCGACCTGTCACGGTATGGGCCAGGTGCAGATGCGCCAGGGCTTCTTTGCGGTGCAGCAGGCGTGTCCGACCTGTCATGGTCGCGGCAAAATCATCAAAGATCCGTGCAGCAAGTGTCATGGTCACGGACGTGTTGAACGCTATAAAACCCTGTCGGTCAAAATCCCGGCCGGGATGGACAGCGGCGACCGTATCCGTCTGACCGGTGAAGGTGAAGCAGGCGAAATGGGGGCACCGGCAGGCGATCTGTATGTCGAGGTTCATGTCCGCCAGCACAATATCTTCGAACGTGACGGCAGCAATCTTTACTGTGAAGTGCCGATTGGCTTTACTGTTGCGGCGCTGGGCGGTGAGATTGAAGTACCGACACTCGACGGGCGCGTTAAGCTGAAGATTCCGGCAGAAACCCAGACCGGAAAAATGTTCCGTATGAAAGGCAAAGGTGTCAGACCGGCGCGCGGCGGAATACAGGGTGACCTGATGTGCCGTGTCGTGGTGGAAACCCCGGTGAAACTGAGCGAAAAACAGAAAGAACTGTTACGTGAGTTCGGTGAATCCGTTGATGGCCAGAGCGGTCAGGACAATACCCCGAAAGCAAAACGCTTCTTTGACGGCGTGAAAAAATTCTTTGATGACCTGACCAAATAAGTCACTGTCAGATAAGTTATATCAAAACCGGCCGGAAAATTTTTCCGGCCGGTTTTTTGTGTGCTTTATACAAGCATTTAGCGCCGGTTTTTCTATTCTGCTTTAACCATTTATTCGTTAAGGCAAACAATATGAAAATCACCGGTCAGGCAGTATCTGTTACAGAATTAATTAAGGGTACATCAGAGCGATTCGGAAACGGCGGACTCAGTCGTTTTATCTCGGGTGTGCAGAATTCATCGGAGCAGCAGTTCTGCTGCACAAAAGAGCAGGCTGAATTGCTGGGAACCAAAAACTTTGCGGCTCTGAAGGATGTGTTCGGACATATTGTTGCGGGATTGGATATGACCCCGTTTAAAAATATCTCAGATGAAATCAAGGGATACCGGGAGAACCAGTCAATTTTCTCACGTTTCTGCAAAGGCCGTGTTCTGGATAAAATTCAGGAACGATGTACCAAGATTATTGCAATCAATGAGGATCTCAACCGCTCCCCTGTATTGCTCCGTGATGCAACATTGCCGGATTCCGCGGTTTATACGACCAAAGATATTATGGGGAAACATAAAGCAGAGGGACTTTTTGTATTACAGAAGAGTCTGACGGCCGGAAAGGACGGTGCTCCGGTAAATATTGCCAATCCGGAACGATTAACACCGGTGGACATTCAGATCAGTGGCACAGTTGAGCTGACGGTACCTGAGCCGGTTGTATAATAAAAAACCGGACTAACCGCCCAGTTTTGTCACAATTACTCCGGCCACAATAATACAGGCGGCCAGAATCCGGGCGGGTGTCAGTTTTTCTTTCAGGAAATACGCGGAGAGCAGCAGTGCGAACAGCACACTGGTCTCCCGTAACGCCGCGACAATCATGATCGGTGCCTGTCCCATCGCCCATATCACAATGCCGTAGCTGAAGATTTGCAGGATGCCGCCGGTCAGTCCCGGCTTGCTGTAACGCAGAAAATCACGGGTGAAGTGGTGGCGGTAACGGGCAAAACCCATGACGACCATCACCAGCCCGTTCAGGGCGAACAGCCAGAAAATATAAGTCAGTGAATCTGTACTGCTGCGGGCACCGAAGCCGTCGGACAGTGTGTAACAGGCCGTAAAAAAGGCGGTGATAACCGCATATATCAACCCGCTGCGGATATGTCCGGAAGCTCTGTGTCTGAGGGTGGGAAGAAGTACACCGGTAATAATCAGCAGAATACCGGCTAAAGAGAGCCACGGCAGATGCTCACCAAACAGAAGTACCGCAAACAGGGTCGTCAGCAGCGGGGCACAACCCCGGGAAACGGGATAAATCTGGCTGAGATCACCCTTTGAATACGCTTTGCTCAGGCAGATGGCATAACCGATATGAAACAGGGCGGACAGTATCAGCCACTTTACCGCTGCCGCATCCGGCAGACCCAGCCAGAACAGGGCGGGAACAGAAACCACGCCGGACCAGATGGTCATCACTGCGATACCCAGGAAGCGATCCCGACCAAATTTAATCACTGCATTCCAGGATGCATGAAAAAAAGCAGCAAACAGAACAGCAATAAACAGCGTGGCGGACATGGGGTAACCCGTTTTATTCAGTGAACGGCAGTAACGATAGCAGAATATCTGCCGGAAAGCGGGGTTATACAATGCATTTCACAGAAATAAAAATGTTAATATATAGTTAATTTAAGCGGGTTTATCAGGAAATTCCGTGATATAAGCCTCTTATTATCAGTAATAACCGAGTTATTATTGCTGAATAATCTGCTTTTTTCGAGTTGATTGTTTGCATATTATTAACGCCGACAGTCTTAAAGGAGTTAACTCATGACCGCAATTATCCGACAGTTCTTAAAACTCGAAGCCGCAGGCGGCATACTGCTGATTATTGCCGCACTGATCGCGCTGGTAATGGCGAATACGCCGCTGTCAGCGGTGTATCAGTCGTTTCTTGATATTCCTGTTGCTGTAAAATTTGCGGCACTGGAAATTGATAAGCCCTTGTTATTATGGATTAATGACGCCCTGATGGCGATATTTTTCCTGGTCGTCGGGCTGGAAGTAAAAAGGGAGCTGATGGTCGGCTCTCTGGCCGGGCGCGATAAAGCGATGTTTCCGGCGATTGCCGCACTCGGTGGTATGGTCGCACCGGCACTGGTCTATCTGCTGTTTAACGGCGGGGATGCCGCCGCCGCACAGGGCTGGGCGATTCCGGCCGCGACAGACATTGCATTTGCACTCGGCGTGATGGCTTTACTGGGCAAGCGGGTACCGACAGAGCTGAAAGTTTTTCTGCTGGCGCTGGCGATTATTGATGACCTCGGGGTTATCGTTATTATCGCGTTGTTTTACACCAAAACCGTCTCACTGACAGCACTGCTGCTGGCTGCGCTGATGGTGGTTGTACTGTGTGTGATGAACCTGCGCAACGTCAGCAATACCGCCGCCTATATGATTGCGGGGCTGATATTGTGGGTGTGTATTCTTAAATCCGGTGTACATGCCACACTGGCCGGGGTGATCGTCGGCTTCCTGATCCCGCTGCGGAGCAAAGATGGTGAGCACTCACCGTCAGAGGAGCTGGAACATGTACTGCATCCGTGGGTGGCGTATCTGATCCTGCCGCTGTTTGCCTTTGCTAATGCCGGTGTCAGTATTCAGGGAATTTCATTCGACGCGCTGATGGGAACACTGCCGCTGGGGATCCTGCTCGGCCTGTTTATCGGGAAACCGCTGGGGATTTTCACCGCATGTCTGATTTCGGTAAAACTGGGCTTTGCAAAACTGCCGGAGAGGATTACTCTTAACCATATATTTGCCGTATCGGTGTTATGCGGGATCGGTTTTACTATGTCTATCTTTATCGCGGGACTGGCATTTACCGGACTTCCTGAGGCATTTAACACCTACTCCAAGCTGGGAATTCTGATTGGTTCCACGATGGCAGCAGTCACCGGGTTGTTTCTGCTCCATTCCGTGTTACCGAAGAAAACAGTCCGGCAGTAACCTGTTATTCACCGGCCTTCCCGGCCGGTGAATACAACAGAATTTCCGAGTTAAACATCAAAAAAAGATAAGGTATGTCCGGGAAAAACTATGCGAGTCTCCCATTTAAACTACAATCACCTCTATTATTTCTGGCATGTCTGTAAAGAAGGTTCGGTGGTGGGGGCGGCAGAAGCCCTCTATCTGACCCCGCAAACCATCACCGGCCAAATTAAAGCACTGGAAGAGCGCCTTGATGGCAAGCTGTTTAAGCGCCAGGGACGCGGTCTGGTGCCGTCGGAGCTGGGCCAACTGGTATTCCGCTATGCGGATAAGATGTTTATGCTCAGCCAGGAAATGCTGGATATTGTCACTTACAGCCGCGAATCCAATCTGTTGTTTGATGTCGGGGTTGCGGATGCGCTGTCAAAACGTCTGGTCAGCAAGGTGCTGGAAACGGCGGTGATGGAGCATGAACAAATCCATCTGCGCTGTTTTGAATCTACTCACGAAATGCTGCTTGAGCAGCTCAGTCAGCACAAACTGGATATGATCCTTTCTGACTGTCCGGTGGATTCCACTCAGCAGGAAGGGTTGTTTTCCGTGAAGCTCGGGGAATGCAGTATGAGTTTCTACTGCCGCCAGCCCGCGCCGCAGAAGCCATTCCCTGAATGTCTGGAAGAGCGCCGTCTGCTGGTTCCCGGCCGCCGCTCAATGCTCGGCCGTCAGTTACTGACCTGGATACGCAATAAAAACCTGGAAGTGGAAATTCTGGGTGAATTCGATGATGCGGCGCTGATGAAAGCATTCGGTATGTATCACAATGCGATTTTTGTGGCGCCGTCGCTCTACACGAAAGGTATTTTTGCTGACAGTGATATTGTCGAGCTGGGAACAGTGGATACTATCAAAGAAGAGTACTATGTGATTTTTGCTGAGCGTATGATCCAGCATCCGGCGGTTCAGCGGGTGTGTAACAAGGATTTCTCTGCGCTGTTCAGCGGTTCGCAGTCAGCCGCGGATATCGGTCTGCCGGACTGAGGCAGAAAAAGGATATAAAAAAACCGGCGTGAGCCGGTTTTTTTATGTCTGCACAATCAGATTACATTGCTTTGATCTGAGCAGCCAGGTTCGCCTTATGACGGGCAGCCTTGTTCTTATGGATCAGGCCTTTAGCAGCGTGACGATCCACAAGTGGTTGCATGTCATTAAATGCGTTCTGAGCAGCTTCTTTGTCGCCGGCAGCGATAGCAGCGTAAACCTTCTTGATAAAGGTGCGCACCATAGAACGACGGCTAGCGTTATGCTGACGACGTTTTTCAGACTGAATGGCGCGTTTCTTAGCTGATTTGATATTAGCCAAGGTCCAACTCCCAAATATATTCTTCGAGGACAATACAAAGGTGGAGGAATATGCCTGCTCCGCTTTATTTTGTCAATGGATTTGTGCAAATATGCGTCGTTGTACAGCGACGCAAATGTACGTTGTGATGGGCGGGGATTTTATCAGTTTACTCATCGGGAATACAGCCCTTACGCGGAAAAAAGTCGTCTGAATGGTAAGATTCTGACGAAAAAAATGATTTTTCACTTTCCGCGCAGAGAGATGCCCCGCTTTTTGTGCAGAGAATTCGCGATTCAGCCGCATTAGTGGGTTAACCTGACGCGGCGGACAAGGTATAATCAGACTAATTTTGACTGTATTGAGCCGGCTATGGAGCTAATTCGCGGTACTCACAATATTCGTGCGCGTCACCATGGTTGCGTGCTGACTATCGGTAATTTTGATGGCGTTCATCGCGGACATCAGACATTACTGTCACATCTGGCGCAGGAAGGAAAACGCCTGGGGCTGCCGTCGGTCGTCATGATCTTCGAGCCGCAGCCGCTGGAATTTTTTGCACCGGATAAAGCGCCGGCACGCCTGACCCGGCTGCGCGATAAGGTAAAATATCTTGCGCAGTACGGTGTGGACTACTTATTGTGTGTTAAATTCAGTAAACAATTCGCATCACTGACACCGGATGCCTTTATCTCACACCTGCTGGTTGAACAGCTGGGGGTGAAGTTTCTGGTGGTCGGCGATGATTTCCGTTTCGGAAAAAATCGTCAGGGCGATTTTAACGGGCTGTGTGAAGCGGGGAAACAGTATAGTTTCACGGTCCGCAGCACGGAAAGTTTTTGTGATAACGGCAAACGGATCAGCAGCACGGCCATCCGCCGTGCGCTGGAAAACGACGATCTGGCACAGGCCGAAGCGCTGCTCGGGCACCCTTACCGCATCAGCGGACGGGTGGTTCACGGCAATGAGCTCGGGCGGACCATCGGCTTTCCGACCGCCAATATCCCCCTGAAACGTCTGGCCGCACCGGTACACGGTGTGTATGCCGTGGACGTATACGGCCTCGGGCCGCATCCGCTGCCGGGTGTGGCCAATATCGGCTCCCGCCCGACAGTACAGGGTAAGAGCCAGCAACTGGAAGTTCATCTGATTGATGTGTCTATGGATTTATACGGACAGCATCCGGATGTGGTACTGCGCAAGAAATTGCGAAATGAACAGCGGTTTGCCTCACTTGATGAGCTGAAAGCGCAAATTGCACGGGATGAGATTGCGGCAAGGGAATTTTTACAATCCAACCCCTCGTTATGTGTTTAACGGAATAATATTGGAACTGAGAATCGAATGAGTGACTATAAAAATACCCTGAATCTCCCGGAGACAGGGTTCCCTATGCGCGGGGACTTAGCAAAGCGCGAACCTGACATGCTGAAACGCTGGTACAAAGAAGGTCTGTATCAGGCGATCCGTAAAGCCAAAACCGGTAAAAAAACCTTTATCCTGCATGACGGCCCTCCGTATGCAAACGGCAGCATTCACATTGGTCACTCAGTCAATAAAATTCTCAAAGATATTATTATTAAATCCAAAGGCATGGCCGGTTTCGATTCCCCGTATATTCCGGGCTGGGACTGCCACGGCTTACCGATTGAACACAAAGTTGAACAGGTGATTGGCAAACCGGGTGATAAAGTCACACCGGCTGAGTTCCGTGCCGCCTGCCGCGAATACGCAAAAGAGCAGATTGAAGGCCAGAAGGAAGACTTTATCCGTCTGGGTGTGCTGGGTGACTGGGATCACCCGTATCTGACCATGGACTTCAAAACCGAAGCCCACATTATCCGTGCACTGGCAAAAGTGATTGCCAACGGCCATCTGGTCAAAGGGGCAAAACCGGTTCACTGGTGTACCTCCTGTGCCTCTTCCCTGGCGGAAGCGGAAGTGGAATATTATGACAAAACCTCTCCGTCCATTGATGTGCGCTTCACTGCCGTTGATGCGGATGCGGTTTACAGCAAATTCGGCGTAAGAAATGACGGGCTGCCGGTTTCTCTGGTTATCTGGACCACTACCCCGTGGACCTTACCGGCAAACCGCGCGATTTCCCTGAACCCGGAATTTGATTATCAGTTAGTCCGCGTAAACGACGAGCGCCTGATTCTGGCTGCCGATCTGGTGGAAAGCGTGATGAAACGCGCCGGTATCACCAGCTGGATCGTGGAAAATGACTGTAAAGGCAGCGACCTGGAACTGCTGCGTTTTAATCATCCGTTTATGGGCTTTGATGTCCCGGCTATCCTCGGCGATCACGTCACCCTGGATGCGGGTACCGGTGCTGTGCATACCGCACCGGGCCACGGCCCTGACGACTATGTAATCGGTCAGAAATACGGTCTGGAAACCGCTAACCCGGTTGGTCCGAACGGCTGTTATGTCAGCGGCACCTATCCGTCACTGGATGGCGTGTTTGTACTGAAAGCCAATGACATCATCCTGGAACTGCTGAAAGAGAAAGGCGCACTGCTGCACAGCGAAAATATCTCGCACAGCTATCCGTGCTGCTGGCGTCACAAAACGCCGGTCATCTTCCGTGCCACACCGCAGTGGTTTATCGGGATGGATGTGAACGGCCTGCGTCCGCAGTCTCTGAATGAAATCAAAGGCGTGAAATGGATTCCGGGCTGGGGTGAAGCACGTATCACCGCGATGGTGGAAAACCGTCCGGACTGGTGTATCTCCCGTCAGCGTACCTGGGGCACACCGATGTCTCTGTTTGTTCACAAAGAGACTCAGGAGCTGCATCCGCGCACGCTGGAACTGATGGAAGCGGTCGCCAAACGTGTGGAAGAGCACGGTATTCAGGCGTGGTGGGATCTCGATCCGCGCGACCTGCTGGGTGATGATGCCGATATCTATGAAAAAGTACCGGATACCCTGGATGTCTGGTTTGACTCCGGTTCTACCCATTCTGCGGTAGTGGATGCCCGTCCGGAGTTCCATGGCAATTCTGCGGATATCTATCTGGAAGGTTCTGACCAGCACCGCGGCTGGTTTATGTCCTCACTGATGCTTTCCACTGCGATGAAAGGCAAAGCGCCGTACCGCGAAGTACTGACTCACGGCTTCACCGTGGATGGTCAGGGACGCAAAATGTCCAAATCGCTGGGTAACACCATCAGTCCGCAGGATGTGATGAACAAACTCGGCGCGGATATTCTGCGTCTGTGGGTTGCTTCTACTGACTACTCCGGTGAAATCGCCGTTTCGGATGAAATCCTGAAACGCTCTGCGGATTCTTACCGCCGTATCCGTAACACCGCGCGTTTCCTGCTGGCCAACCTCAATGGTTTCAATCCGGAAACTGATATGGTGAAACCGGAAGAGATGATTGTGGCAGACCGCTGGGCTGTCGGCCGTGCGCAGGCTGCACAGGCAGATATCCTGAAGTCCTATGAAGCCTATGATTTCCATGAAGTGGTGCAGCGTCTGATGCAGTTCTGCTCAGTGGAAATGGGGTCGTTCTATCTGGATATCATCAAAGATCGTCAGTACACCGCGAAAAGCGATGGCCTGGCGCGCCGCAGCTGTCAGACCGCGCTGTTCCACATCGCGGAAGCACTGGTTCGCTGGATGGCACCAATTATGTCCTTCACCGCAGATGAAATCTGGAATGTGATGCCGGGCAAACGTCCGCAGTACGTCTTCACCGAAGAGTGGTATGACGGCCTGTTCGGGCTGAATGCACAGGAAAGTATGAATGATGACTACTGGGCAGTCCTGCTGGCAGTACGTGGTGAAGTTAACAAGGTACTGGAACAGGCCCGTGCTGATAAACTGATCGGCGGCTCTCTGGAAGCAGCCGTTACCCTGTATGCGGATGATGCCCTGGCGGCACAGCTGAACACCCTGGGTAATGAACTGCGTTTTGTACTGCTGACCTCTCAGGCTGATGTGAAACCACTGTCTGCGGCACCGGAAAGTGCGGTAAACAGTGAGCTGGCCGGCCTGCGTATCGGCTTCGGCAAAGCGGAAGGCAGTAAGTGTCCGCGTTGCTGGCATTATACGACTGACATCGGTCAGGACAGTGAACATCCTGAACTGTGCGGCCGCTGTGTGACTAACGTAGCCGGAAACGGTGAAGAACGTAAGTTTGCCTGATAAATGAAAAAACCACTGTGTTCGACCGGATTACGCTGGCTGTGGCTGGCGGTCCTGGTACTGGTACTGGATGCTATTTCAAAGCAGCTGATTTTAGCGAATTACGGGCTGCATGAATCCACATCCCTGATGCCGTATTTTAATCTGACCTATGTGCGGAATTACGGTGCCGCATTCAGCTTCCTCGCATCTCAGGGCGGCTGGCAGCGCTGGTTCTTCACAGCGGTGGCTATCGGTATCTCCGTGACATTATTAGTGATGATGTACCGCACCAGTGCACGCAACAAACTCAGTAATATTGCCTATGCACTGATTATCGGCGGGGCGATCGGCAATTTACTCGATCGCCTGATGCACGGCTTTGTGGTGGATTACATCGACTTCTATGTCGGTGACTGGCACTGGCCGACGTTCAACCTGGCGGACAGCTGGATCATCATCGGGGCGGGGCTTATCATTATTGAAAGCTTTATCCCTGACGGTAAGAAAGGCGACAAACCAAAGAACAAGACATCATCAGACTGATGACCCGGATATCCGCCGCCAGGCGGATATCCGGCCGTTGACAAACCTGCAGGGATTGGCAACGGCCGACAGAGGTTGTAAAAATAAATTTGGAAAATCAATTTATTGATTTTCGGCAGATAACACAAAGCAGGAAAAACCACGTTTTATCCTGCTTTGTCAGCAATCTCATATCCGCCGCCAGGCGGATATTTTTTATCTGATACAGAGAGTAATAATCACATGCAGGTTGCAGAACATCACAGCGTATTACTGGATTACACCCTGAAACTGTCTGACGGCTCGGTGGCAGATTCCACTGATGCGCAGGGCAAACCGGCACTGTTCCGCCTCGGTGACGGCAGTTTGTCTGCGGCGCTGGAGCAGCAATTACTCGGTTTATCCGCCGGAGATAAAAAAACCTTCACACTGCCCGGTGAGGCGGTCTTCGGCAAACCGAGCCCGGATCTGATTCAGTTTTTCTCCGCCTCCGATTTTCTGGAAGCCGGTTTGCCGGAAACCGGCACGATCATGCTGTTTACCGCGATGAACGGCAGCGAAATGCCGGGAATTATCAAATCTGTCACAGAGGACTCCGTTGAAGTGGATTTTAACCATCCGCTGTGCGGACAGGATGTGACGTTTGATATCAGCGTCCGTGACGTCACTGCCTGATACACAGAGCAATAATTAGCATTACGGTCCGGGGGACGGCTCTGGTATAGTAGCGCGCAAATGTTGAATTTTTGTTTTACTGCCCGTCCGGGCGATGGTTTGGAGGCTGAACGTGCGTATTTTACTGGCTAACCCGCGGGGGTTCTGTGCAGGTGTTGACCGGGCAATCAGTATTGTGGAGCGGGCGCTGGAGTTATACGGTGCGCCTATCTACGTCCGCCATGAAGTCGTGCACAACCGTTATGTGGTCAATGATCTGCGTGAGCGCGGTGCGATTTTCATTGAGGAAATTTCGGAAGTGCCGGATAACGCCATTCTGATCTTCTCCGCTCACGGTGTCTCGCAGGCTATCCGCCAGGAAGCACGTTCCCGCAATCTCACTATGCTGTTTGATGCCACCTGTCCGCTGGTTACCAAGGTGCATATGGAAGTCGCCCGCGCCAGCCGTAAAGGCAAAGAAGCCATTCTGATCGGCCACGCCGGGCATCCGGAAGTGGAAGGAACAATGGGGCAGTACAGCAACCCGGAAGGCGGCATGTATCTGGTGGAATCCCCGGAGGATGTGTGGAAACTGACAGTCAAAGATGAGGAAAATCTCAGCTTTATGACGCAAACCACACTGTCTGTTGATGATACATCGGAAGTTATTGATGCGCTGAATGCCCGTTTCCCGAAAATCATCGGCCCGCGTAAAGATGATATCTGTTATGCCACGACTAACCGTCAGGAAGCGGTACGCGACCTGGCCGGTCAGGCGGATCTGGTGCTGGTGGTCGGCTCTAAAAACTCATCCAACTCCAACCGGCTGGCGGAACTGGCGCAGCGGGTCGGAAAACCCTCTTATCTGATTGATTCCGCGGATGACATCAACCCCGTCTGGCTTCGTGATGTTGATACTATCGGCCTGACAGCCGGGGCATCCGCACCGGATGTACTGGTGCAGCAGGTGATCAGCCGTCTTCAGGAACTGGGGGCGGATGAGATCAGCCAGCTCGAAGGGCGTGAGGAAAATATTATCTTTGAGGTCCCGAAAGAGTTACGGGTGGATATCAAAGAAGTCTGATACCGAAAAGCAGAACAGAGGTTCTGCTTTTTTTTGTCTGCTGCCCGGTGAATACAGTTTTACTGATAATCTGCGGGCTGTATTGTGATTTTCTGATGATAACGGCGGGTAACTGGTAATCCGGCCGGACAGCCGTTAATCTGCTGACATACAGACAGAAAACTGAGGATAACAAATATGAGTAAGTTACGGCTCGCGGTAGCGGGTGCCGGTGGCCGCATGGGACGCCAGCTGATTCAGGCAATTGCACAGAATGATGATGTGGTGCTGGGTGCGGCATTTGAACGCGAAGGCTCATCACTCACCGGGACCGATGCCGGTGAACTGGCTGGTATTGGCCGCAATGGTGTGCTCCTGACGGCTGACCTGAACAGCGAGAAAGACAATTTTGATATCCTGATTGATTTCACCCGCCCGGAAGGCACGCTGACACACCTGGCGTACTGTACCGCTAACGGCAAGGGAATGATTATCGGTACCACCGGTTTTGATGACGCCGGAAAAGCCGCCATTACACAGGCCGCACAACACATTCCTGTGGTTTTTGCGGCGAATTTCAGTGTTGGCGTCAATCTGGTGCTGAAACTGCTGGAAAAGGCCGCCAAAGTCATGGGCGACTATACTGATATTGAAATTATTGAAGCGCACCATCGTCACAAAGTGGATGCTCCGTCCGGAACAGCACTGGCGATGGGAGAATCCATTGCCGGGGCGCTGGGGCGTGACCTGAAGGATTGCGCGGTTTACAGCCGTGAAGGTTACACCGGCGAACGGGAGCGGAATACTATCGGATTTGCCACTGTACGCGCCGGAGATATTGTGGGTGAGCACACCGCGATGTTTGCGGATATCGGCGAACGTGTTGAAATCAGTCACAAGGCTTCAAGCCGGATGACATTTGCAAATGGTGCCGTTAAGGCAGCGATATGGCTGAGTGATAAAAATAACGGTTTATTCACCATGAAGGATGTGCTTGATCTGGAAAATTTATAATAAAATATAAATTATAACAGGATGATAAAGCAGTGGTATTTTTGGTTATCACTGCTTTTGGTTCTGTTTTCTCTGTTTTTTATCAATAATTGTTGTTTGTAAGTATCATCATCTGTTTCCAGCGCTTTTTTATCTCTGTTTTTGCCTTTCTCATCCCTTTTTCCGGTTGTGAGCCTTTTTTTCAGTAATCTCATCATAAATTCAGCATAAATCTGATAATGAAGATGTTTTATCGCTGTCTTCCTGACTGTTTTGATCGTGATGAGTAAAAAAATATAAAAAAGTCGATTTTTTCTGGACAACTGCCCGTTCGATCTTTAGAATGCGCCGCAATTTGTCAAAAATTGGTTAAATTTTTATTTTGGCATTGCTTTATAGCCCCAATTCTGAATTAATATGCACTAATTGTGATTTATTATTCCTCCGGAGGGTGTTGTGTTTAAGTCAGCAATCCTGGTTCTGCAAGACGGAACCACATTTCACGGACGCGCCATCGGCGCAGAGGGTGCCGTTACCGGCGAAGTTGTTTTTAATACCTCGATGACGGGGTATCAGGAAATTCTCACCGACCCCTCTTATTCCCGCCAGATAGTCACTCTCACTTATCCCCATATTGGTAATACCGGCACTAACAGTGCTGATGAAGAATCCCCGGATGTGTATGCGCAAGGCCTCGTTATCCGTGACCTGCCGCTGACCACCAGTAATTTCCGCAGTGAAGAAAGCCTCTCTGAATACCTGAAACGCCGCAACGTCGTGGCAATCGCCGATATTGATACCCGCAAACTGACCCGCTTACTGCGCGAGAAAGGCGCTCAGAACGGCTGTATCATTGCCGGTGAACATCCGGATGCGGCACTGGCGCTGAAAAATGCACAGAGCTTCAGCGGGCTGAACGGCCTGGATCTGGCGAAAGAAGTGACAACCGCACAGCCATACAGCTGGACACAGGGTTCATGGACACTGGACGGCGGCTTACCGGCGGATAAAACAGCAGAAGAACTGCCATTCCATGTAGTGGCGTATGACTTCGGTGCCAAGCGCAATATCCTGCGCATGCTGGTTGATCGCGGCTGCCGCCTGACCGTTGTACCGGCGCAGACTCCGGCGGAAGACGTACTGAAAATGGCCCCGGACGGTATTTTTCTCTCCAATGGCCCGGGTGACCCGGCACCGTGTGATTATGCGATTGAGGCTATCACCCGCTTCCTGGAAACCGGTATCCCGCTGTTCGGTATCTGCCTGGGGCACCAGTTACTGGCGCTTGCCAGCGGTGCAAAGACTATAAAAATGAAATTTGGTCACCACGGCGGCAACCATCCGGTCAAAGATATTGAAAATAATGTGGTGATGATTACCGCGCAGAACCACGGTTTTGCGGTGGATGAAGCGACGCTGCCGGCCACACTGCGCGTCACGCATAAATCACTGTTTGACGGCACATTGCAGGGGATTCACCGCAATGATAAACCCGCATTCAGCTTCCAGGGGCACCCCGAAGCCAGCCCGGGCCCGCACGACGCCGCCCCGCTGTTCGACCACTTTATTGAACTGATGAAAAACGCCCGTCACTAATCAGGAGCAAAGAAAATGGCAAAACGTACAGATATCAGCAGCATCCTGATTTTAGGCGCCGGTCCGATTGTTATCGGGCAGGCCTGTGAATTTGACTACTCAGGCGCCCAGGCGTGTAAAGCACTGCGCGAGGAGGGTTACCGCGTCATCCTCGTTAACTCCAACCCGGCGACCATTATGACGGACCCGGAAATGGCGGATGCGACTTACATCGAGCCGATTCACTGGGAAGTGGTGCGCAAAATCATCGAAAAAGAGCGCCCGGATGCGGTTCTGCCGACGATGGGCGGACAAACCGCACTGAACTGTGCGCTCGACCTGGAACGTCACGGCGTGCTGGCCGAGTTCGGTGTTGAAATGATTGGTGCGACAGCGGATGCGATTGACAAAGCAGAAGATCGCCGCCGTTTTGATATCGCAATGAAAAAAATCGGTCTGGATACGGCGCGTTCCGGTATCGCACATACCATGGAAGAAGCCTTTGCTGTCGCTGATGATGTCGGCTTCCCGTGCATTATCCGCCCGTCATTCACCATGGGCGGCACCGGTGGCGGTATCGCGTATAACCGTGAAGAGTTTGAGGAAATCTGTACCCGCGGCCTGGATCTCTCCCCGACCAATGAACTGCTGATTGATGAATCGCTGATTGGCTGGAAAGAGTACGAAATGGAAGTGGTGCGCGACAAAAATGATAACTGCATCATTGTCTGTTCCATCGAAAACTTCGACGCTATGGGTATCCACACCGGTGACTCTATCACCGTTGCCCCGGCGCAGACCCTGACAGACAAAGAATACCAAATCATGCGGAACGCCTCGATGGCGGTACTGCGTGAAATCGGCGTGGAAACCGGCGGCTCCAACGTGCAGTTCTCGGTGAACCCGAAAACCGGCCGCCTGATTGTTATCGAGATGAACCCGCGTGTATCACGCTCTTCCGCACTGGCTTCCAAGGCAACAGGGTTCCCGATTGCCAAAATTGCCGCCAAACTGGCGGTCGGTTACACCCTCGATGAACTGTCAAACGACATTACCGGCGGCCTGACACCGGCGTCCTTTGAACCGTCTATCGACTATGTCGTGACAAAAATCCCGCGCTTTAACTTCGAAAAATTTGCCGGTACCAATGACCGTCTGACCACACAGATGAAATCTGTCGGTGAAGTGATGGCTATCGGCCGCACTCAGCAGGAATCTCTGCAAAAAGCCCTGCGCGGCCTGGAAGTGGGTGCGACCGGTTTTGACCCGAAAGTGAATTTAGACGACCCGGATGCACTGACCCGTATCCGCCGTGAGCTGAAAGAAGCGGGCGGCGAACGGATCTGGTATATCGCGGATGCATTCCGTGCCGGTCTGTCTGTTGACGGCGTATTTAACCTGACCAACGTTGACCGCTGGTTCCTGGTGCAGATTGAAGAGCTGGTACGCCTGGAAGAGCAGGTGGCAGATGTCGGTATCAACGGCCTGACCCCGGAATTCCTGCGTCAGCTGAAACGCAAAGGCTTCGCGGATGCGCGGCTGGCAAAACTGGTTGGTGTGGCGGAAGCTGAAATCCGCAAACTGCGTGACAGCTATCAGCTGTGGCCGGTTTACAAACGTGTGGATACCTGTGCCGCAGAATTCGCGACAGACACCGCGTACCTCTACTCCACGTATGAGGAAGAGTGCGAGGCACAGCCAAACAACGACAAACCGAAAATTATGGTACTCGGCGGCGGTCCAAACCGTATCGGCCAGGGCATTGAGTTTGACTACTGCTGTGTGCATGCGGCGATGGCGCTGCGTGAAGACGGTTACGAAACCATCATGGTCAACTGTAACCCGGAAACGGTTTCCACTGATTATGACA
The DNA here is from genome assembly GCF_032989665.1 of Morganella sp. BCCO 40_0007. Taxonomy (NCBI): domain Bacteria; kingdom Pseudomonadati; phylum Pseudomonadota; class Gammaproteobacteria; order Enterobacterales; family Morganellaceae; genus Morganella; species Morganella sp. BCCO 40_0007. The sequence goes on from NZ_JAVBIN010000009.1 coordinate 96,169, forward strand.
CTTCTGACCGCCTCTACTTCGAACCGGTGACACTGGAAGATGTGCTGGAAATCGTGCGTGTCGAAAAACCGGCCGGTGTGATTGTCCAGTACGGCGGGCAGACGCCGCTGAAACTGGCGCGCAGCCTGGAAGCGGCGGGTGTGCCGGTTATCGGAACCAGTCCGGACGCGATTGACCGCGCGGAAGACCGCGAACGTTTCCAGCAGGCGGTCGTCCGCCTCGGTCTGAAACAACCGGCAAACGCCACAGTATCCAATATCGAGCAGGCCGTTGAACGGGCAAAAGAAATCGGTTATCCGCTGGTGGTACGTCCTTCTTATGTGCTGGGCGGTCGTGCGATGGAAATCGTCTACGACGAAACCGACCTGCGCCGTTACTTCCAGAATGCGGTCAGTGTCTCCAATGACGCGCCGGTGCTGCTTGACCGTTTCCTCGACGACGCGATTGAAGTGGATGTTGATGCTATCTGTGACGGCGAACAGGTGCTGATTGGCGGCATTATGGAGCACATCGAACAGGCGGGGGTTCACTCCGGGGACTCTGCCTGCTCGTTACCGGCTTACACGCTGAGTCAGGAAATTCAGGACGTGATGCGCGACCAGGTGAGAAAACTGGCGATGGAACTGCGTGTACGCGGCCTGATGAACACCCAGTTTGCGGTTAAAGACAACGAAGTGTATCTGATTGAAGTCAACCCGCGTGCGGCGCGTACGGTTCCGTTTGTCTCCAAAGCCACCGGGGTGCCGCTGGCGAAAGTGGCTGCCCGCGTAATGGCCGGACAGACTCTGGCACAACAGGGTGTGACAAAAGAAGTTATCCCGCCGTACTACTCTGTGAAAGAAGTGGTGTTGCCGTTCAACAAATTCCCGGGCGTTGACCCGATTTTAGGGCCGGAAATGCGCTCTACCGGGGAAGTGATGGGCGTGGGACGCACCTTTGCGGAAGCCTTTGCCAAAGCGATGCTCGGCAGCTCTTCCTCACTGAAGAAAAAAGGCCGCGCGCTGCTCTCTGTCCGTGAAGGAGACAAAGCCCGGGTGGTGGATCTGGCGGCAAAACTGCTGAAACAGGGTTTTGAGCTGGATGCTACACACGGTACTGCAATTGTGCTGGGTGAGGCCGGTATTAACCCGCGTCTGGTGAATAAGGTGCACGAAGGTCGTCCGCATATTCAGGACAGAATTAAAAACGGTGAATACGACTACATTGTGAATACTACCGCCGGACGTCAGGCGATTGAGGATTCCAAAGTGATCCGCCGCAGTGCCCTGCAATATAAAGTGCATTACGACACCACCATGAACGGCGGCTTTGCCACCACGCTGTCTCTGAATATGGACCCGACAGAGAGAGTGATTTCAGTACAGGAAATGCATAGCCTGATAAAAAATAAATAAGGTTATTAATTAATATAAAAAATCCGCTGCGGCGGATTTTTTTATCTTTATATAAGTGAGAATTAAAAATAAATTAAATTATAATAATATCTTAATTATATTTTTTGCTTTTTTTTGTGTTTACTTTTCGTTTATTCTTTTTCCTGATGGTTACCAGTATATTTTCGGAAGATTAAATTTTTAACGGATATCAGGATAACCCATGAAAAAAAGTATATTAGCCTTAATTATTTCACCTTTATTTATTCATTCAGCAAATGCAAATATGAAGCCATTTACAGAGGTTACGCCTCATGGTTTTGGTTCAGGAACTTTATTTGAATTCGCTGAGAAAAAAACAGACGGTGACCGTGCAGTTGGTGTCTCTGAAATAGAGCAGGTTACAACAGGCCTGGGCCAATTTATTTTAGAGAACTATGAGTATGTAGATGATGTTCGCAAAGATTCGTCGAAGAAAGCGGCAGAACAGGATGGCAGAATAGCTCAGGTACATCAGACAGTGACTGATACCAGCGGACGGGTTAATACATTAGAAAAGAAGACTGAGTTTTTAGAAAATAAAACGCAGGCGATGGATGCTCAATTAGATATCACAGCCAGAAAAGCGGAGCATAATAATACACTTATCGGTACATTTCCCGGGATGATAAAACAGGAAATTGAAACTCAGCAGAATTATGTTAACGGGCAGATTACTTCATTAAGAAGCCAAATTTATTCAAATGAGTACGCTGTCCGGCAGGAACAGGAACATGCGGATTCAGCAAAAGTAGTCACCCGGCTGCTGCTTGATGCAACCGACGGCCTGGAAACCGACGTTGATAAACTGAAAAATAAAGTTCTTGCCGTGGAGCTACAGGCGGGTTTTGCAAAAGATTCAGCGTATACCAGTGAGAAAGATATCCGCGAAAACAAGAATCAACTTAGCACTCAGTCCCGGGATATCGCAAAAAACAAAAAATTGCTCGAATCCGCCAAAGTCGTGACTTCCGTTCTTGCTGATGCAACCTTAGCGCTGGAAGGCGATGTGGATAAACTGAATACCCGTATCAGCAATGCATCGAAAAAAATAAATACCACCACAAATGTTGCCAATCAAAACACACGGTATATTGCTGAGCAGACAGTCAAAGTTGAGAAAAACACGCTGGATATCCTGAAAAACCGCCAGGATCTGCGTTCACTGGAAAACGATTTACGTGAAACCAACGAGCGCCTTGATAACGGTCTGGCGGCCAATGCGGCGCTGAATGGCTTATTCCAGCCGTATGGTGTCGGCAAACTGAATATCACTGCGGCTGTGGGCGGATACCAGTCCACTCAGGCTGTGGCAGTGGGAACCGGTTACCGGTTCAACGAGAACATCGCCGTGAAGACCGGTATGGCATACACCGGTTCGAACGATGTGATGTACAACATGGCAGTTAACCTTGAGTGGTAATGCCGTGTCATTGTGACTGAAAGGTCATGTTTCATATACTCCTCCTTTCATATTGGCGTTTTAATTTTAATGAGTAGTTAATTAATTATGTGAATGACAGAGTCACTGAAATTCAGATAATTGATCCTGCTATATTTGCCATGCTTTGGGGAATGCATATTGCGTTCGTGTATTTCCCCTTTTTTATTTATTTGTTTACGGAGTTTTTATTCACAGAGTATTTATTCATGGCGTATTTATTCAAAGGGGATTTATTTAAGAAATAATCTGTCGGATAAATAAAAGCCATCAGTATGATTTATACTGATGACTTTCAGGTAATAAAATAAATTAATTAAATTCTTTCGGATCAGGCCCTAAACGGGTACCGGAATCCAGCAACTGAATTTGTGAAAGCTCTTCTTTCTCCAGACGGAAATCAAAGACATCAAAGTTTTCCTGAATCCGTGAAGGCGTGACAGATTTGGGGATCACAATCAACCCGCGATCCAGATGCCAGCGAATCACTATCTGCGCCGGGGTTTTCCGGTATTTTGCGGCTAATGACTGAATAATCTCGGTATCAAAGACACCTTCACCACCTTGTGCCAGCGGGCTCCAGGACTCGGTATGGATGGAATGAGTCGCATTCCAGGCCTGTAATTCACGCTGTTGCAGCAGCGGATGTAACTCAATCTGATTGAGTACCGGTTTCACACCGGTTTTGTGGATAATGCGCTGCAAATGCCCGATATCAAAATTACAGACACCGATACTGCGGGTCAGCCCGGTTTTCTGCAATTCAATCAGCTGCTCCCAGGCGGAAACATAGTGATCATCTGCCGGTGCAGGCCAGTGGATCAGATACAGATCCACATAATCGAGCTGTAACTTTTTCAGGCTCTCTTCCAGCGCTTTACCGGCGTGCTGCTGGTCGCTGTTCCACAGTTTGGTGGTGATAAACAATTCGTCGCGGGGAACGGTGGTGGCTTTCAGCGCCTCACCGACACCTTCCTCGTTCTGATAAATCGCGGCAGTATCGATCAGCCGGTAACCGGTTTCCAGTGCACTCTGCACGGCAGAGCCGACGACGTCGTTCCCGGCTTTCCAGACACCCAGCCCCAGTTGCGGCATTAAGTGTCCGTCAGATAAGGTAACTAATGCGGGTTTATTCATATGGCCTCCGGTTAGTATTCATGGGGTATCAGACGGCAGCCCGGTAGATCCGTTCGCTGACTTCCGGCGTTATGTCCTTCTGTTCGCCCAGTGCGGTCTGACCGTGTTCGCTGAGTTTGGCAACCAGCTCAGGAATACGGCTGTCATCAATCTGATAATCAGAAAAGCGGGTTTTAACACCCAGTTCTTCAAAGAAAATGCGGGTTGCTTCAATAGCGCACTCAATCCGGCTCTCTTCCGAACCATCTGTCAGATGCCAGATACGCTCAGCGTACTGCAATAATTTTTCGCGTTTAGTTTTGCGTTTTTCCCGCAGCAGTGCCGGTAACACAATAGCCAGGGTCTGCGCGTGATCTAATCCGTGCAGTGCGGTAATTTCATGTCCCAGGGCATGCGTTGCCCAGTCCTGCGGCACACCGGCACCAATCAGTCCGCTCAGTGCCTGGGTGGCTGCCCACATCACATTGGCGCGGCTGTCATAATCTTCCGGATTGGCCAGTACTTTCGGGCCTTCCTCAATCAGGGTCAGCAGAATACCTTCGGCAAACCGATCCTGAATTTTGGCATTCACCGGATAAGTCAGGTATTGCTCAAGGGTGTGAATAAAGGCATCGACCACACCATTGGCGGTCTGGCGCGGCGGCAGTGTGTAAGTGGTCTGCGGATCAAGAATGGCGCACTTCGGATGCACCAGCGGGTGACCGAATGATTGTTTATCCCCGGTTTCACGACGGCTGACAACAGAAAAACAGTTGGTTTCAGATCCGGTGGCAGGGAGTGTCAGTACACAGGCAATCGGCAGTGCACTCCGGATATTGCGGCCTCCGGTGGTGATGATATCCCACGGCTCACCCGGATAATCCACCGCGGCGGCGATAAACTTGGTGCCGTCGATAACGGAGCCGCCGCCGACTGCCAGCAGGTAACTGATATCATGCTCACGGATATACGCGATAGCTTTTACCAGCGTTTCATAGGCCGGGTTCGGCTCGATTCCTGAAAACTCATGAACCTCATAGCCATCCAGAGCGGCCAGTACCTGATCGTAAACACCGTTACGCCTGATACTGCCGCCGCCGTACAATATTAATACTTTGGCATCTTTCGGAATTTCACTGTTCAGTCTGGCGATTTGGCCTTTACCGAAATGAATTTTGGTCGGGGTGAAAAGCGTGAAGTTGTTCATTATTTCTCCGGTTAAGATTAGGAAAAATGAAGCGGATAACTATTAAGTGTAGTGTAAATCAGGGCGGATGTGGTGGCGAACCGGATCGTGCTTTCCGGCAGGCAGGCAGAAAAAAGCTCCCGAAGGAGCCATCATCTTATTTTTTATGAGTGCGGTGACGTCTGCGGTTCAGCAGAGCACGGCGTCTGCGGTAGTGGCGGAACAGCAGATACAGTGACGCAATAATACCGATAATCAGGAAAAAGACCGGGATCAGCAGCAGTGCGGTCATCACCGTTTTTTCGTGTGCTTTGACAAACGGAATCTGATTGAGCACATAGCCAAAGGTGGTAATAATCGCCACCCAGAGAAAACCGCTCAACCAGTTAAAAAACTGAAAACGGCGGTTCGGCAGTGTGGAAAGCCCGGCCAGCATAGGCAGCAGAGTACGGACGAAACCGAGGAAGCGGCCGATCAGCAGCGCATACAGGCCGTGGCGGTTAAACAGCACTTCGGCTTTCTGATGATAATTTTTCGGGATCTGCGTCATCCAGCGCCTGACGGTTTTGGTATCACTCAGCCAGCGCCCCTGAATAAAACCGAGCCAGCTGCCGATACCGGCGGCGGCGGTCAGAATCACCAGCGTCGGCAGGAAATCCATCACTCCCTTTGCAATCAGTGCGCCTGATAAAATCAGCAGGGTATCCCCGGGCAGAAACGCGGTGGGCAGAATGCCGTTCTCCAGCACAATGACAGTGAAGAGGATAGCGTAAACCAGCCAGAGGACTTCGGGATTAGAGAGTGTGGTAAAATCGTGAGACCAGAGTGCACTCACAATCTCTGATAAACTAGACATTAGATTTCCTGTAAAACGAGATCCGGAACAACGATACAGACAGTGTATCGCAAAAATTGTTCACCCGTTTGATTTGATCGGGTTTTTCTTCTGATTAACGACAGGTATAAAAGGCGGACGGATTATTAAACCGGCCTGTGTGTTTTTTATGCGTTTTATCGGTAATCCTGCCGGTTGGTTTGCGGTAAACACTTAGCGATCTGTGTGGAATTTCCCTCCGGGACGGCATTTTTTTGGTAAACCTTAATGATAATTACTATCAAATTGCTCAGGGTTTGATATGATCAGCGGGTTTCGTTTTTGGGTAGCGATGAATAACACGATTTATTTTTTGCTGAAAAAAAGTTCATAACAAAAGAGAGTTGAAGGCCAACTGATGCGTAATTTGACCGTTTCTGTGCTATTGGCATTATGTTTAACCGGCAGTGCATTTGCAGATAACACTGCTGCTGTCACACCAGCGACAACAACACCTGTCACCGCGCCGGCAGCAACAGCCGGTCAGCCTGCTCAGACACCTGAACAACCGGTGGTACCTGCAACTGCGGCAGAAGTTCCTGTTCAGGAAATCAGTTCAGCTCCGGCAGACGGCAACCGTGGTTTTGCGGCAGAACTGTCCGTGATTTCCATGTATCAGGGCGCAGATATGATCGTTAAATCGGTTATGATCGGCCTTATTATCGCTTCAGTGATTACCTGGGCTATTTTCTTTGCCAAGGGTGCCGACCTTATCGCTTCCCGCCGCCGTATCCGCCGTGAAGCTGACGCAATAAGCGGCGCACGTTCGCTGGATGAAGCCGCAGCTATTGCCGATACGTTCGGGAAAAAGAGTGTTACCCGGATGCTGATACTTGATGCCGTAAATGAGCGGACTGCATCAGAAAAAAGTCGTGACCTGAGCGGTATCAAAGACCGTGTGACGTTCCGTCAGGAGCGCATCGTGGCGGGTGTTGCCCGTCATATGGGGCGCGGTAACGGCTATCTGGCGACTATCGGGGCTATCTCACCATTTGTCGGTCTGTTTGGTACCGTATGGGGTATCATGAACAGCTTCATCGGCATCGCCCACTCACAGACCACCAACCTTGCTGTGGTGGCACCGGGGATCGCAGAAGCACTGCTGGCAACGGCATTAGGTCTGGTAGCGGCAATTCCGGCTGTGGTGATCTACAACATCTTTGCCCGTATGATTTCTGCTTACCGCGGGGATCTGGGGGATACCGCAGCACACACTATTTTATGGCTGGGCCGTGATCTCGACCTGGCAGACAGCAAAGCAGGGTAATATCTGATGGCAATGCGTCTTAACGAAGAGTTGGATGACAGCGGCGAATTGCATGACATTAACGTCACACCCTTTATTGATGTGATGTTGGTTCTGCTGATCATCTTTATGGTGGCCGCGCCGCTGGCAACTGTTGATATTAAAGTGAACCTGCCGGCCTCAACGGCAAAACCACAGCCGCGTCCGGAAAAACCGGTCTTTCTGACGGTGAAAGCGGATAATCAGCTGCTGGTGGGTGAGCAGGAAGTCACAAAAGAAACACTGGCTCAGATCCTGGATCAGACCACAGAATCCAATAAGGAAACCACGATCTTCTTCCAGGCAGATAAAACGGTCGATTACGAAACGCTGATGGGCATTATGGATGCCCTGCGTAAAGCGGGATATCTGAAAGTCGGGTTAGTGGGTATGGAGTCTGCGGAGAAATAGCCGCAGACTGATCAGCCTGAAATAAAAAAGCCGTTCATCATGAACGGCTTTTTTGTTGCCACTCTCCGACGGCTTCAGCACGGCGGCGGGTGAGCTCCGCTTTGATATCCGCACCTTTGAAACCGGCCTCAATAACCGGTTTGACGGCAACGTTCTGTGCAAGCATGAAGGCCTCCGCCAGAATATGCCCCTGCGGATAATCTGTTGCTTCCGGTGCTATCCGGCTGCGGTAATCCGCTTCACAAAGGACAGCCAGTTGTGTGATGCGTTCCGGTTTACGCCAGGCATCCAGGGAATCAAACAAAGCAATAATATCGTCTGCGGTCAGCTGACCGATATCATGAACCGTCCGGTAATGACAGGTGGCAAGCAGAGCCAGATCCCGTGCCGGGTTCGGCACCCGCAGGCGCTCTGACAGTTGCTGAATGGCAGACGTTCCCTCTCCGCTACTGTGACAGCTCAGATAAAGACACAATGCGGCAAAGCGGATATCGGTGCTGTTTGTCAAAAGTACTGTCCGGAGCAGAAGTCCGGCGGTCAGGATGTCATAACCGGTCTGGCCGTCAGTGGCGCAAAACAGGGTTTCCAGTTCCGGAAACAGCGCAGCCAGCGCGCCGCAACGGCGCAGTACAGAAAAGTAGATATCCGGACGCGGGCTGTTAAGCGCTTTTTCAGTCTCTTTCCAGACCCGTTCTGCCGTCAGGTGTGCAAGCTCTCCCTGTTGTGTGATGGCAGACATCAGCTCAAGGGTTTCCGGCGCAATCACAAATCCCTGCGGTGCAAAACGGGCAGCAAAGCGCGCTACCCGCAGGACACGCAGCGGATCTTCCGTGAACGCCTCAGAAACATGACGGAGAATACGGTTTTTCAGATCATCCGCCCCGTGATACGGGTCATACAGTGTGCCGTCAGCCGATTGCGCCATGGCATTGATGGTCAGATCACGGCGCTGTAAATCATCTTCCAGCGTGACATCCGGCGCACTGTAGCAGGCAAAACCGGTGTATCCGGCGCCGGTTTTCCGCTCTGTCCGCGCGAGGGCATACTCTTCACGGGTACCGGGATGGAGAAAAACAGGAAAATCGCGCCCGACCTGCTGATAGCCGCGTTCCAGCATGATGTCAGGAGTCGCGCCGACAACCACCCAGTCTCTGTCCGAGACAGGAAGACCCAGCAGTGCATCGCGGACTGCGCCGCCGACCAGATAGATATCCACATTTTTCTCCGTACTGCGCTTACTGTGAGTCTCAGTTCATCCAGCGATCTTTTTTCTTCCGGCGCGGGATCATATGCGGCAGCAGCAGACCCAGCAGCAGACCGGCACCGGCCACACCGCCGCCGTACATAAACCACTGCAGAATAATATCGCGCTGTTTATCATCTAACTGCACACTGATGGCATCCAGTTTTTTCTTTGCGACCACAACCTGATTACGCAGGCTGTCATTCTCTTTTTTCAGGTTATTGATGATATCATCACTGGCAGCCACGCGGTTTTGCATATCTGCCGTTTTGTCGTTCCAGGTGCCGTCGATATTGGCGAGTTTACCGCGCAGTGTCTGAATCTCTTCTTCCATGGCAGGAACGCGCTCTTTCAGGCTGGGTGTGGTGCTCAGCAGCTCTTTCGGTAACCAGACATCGCGGTTTTTGCTGTCACGGACCCGGACAAAGCCGGTTTCATTATTGACATCAAGCATCGTGACTTTCTCACCGGAATTGAGTGAGCCGGCGATGCGGTAGCGGTTGCTCGGGCCGCTGTGCACATAGGTGGAGAGATCGTCGGAGACGTAACGGGTTTCTTCAGCATGTGCGGTAATGCTGACAGTTGCTGCAAACAGCAAAGGGAGTAAGGCGAGTTTTTTCATCGTCATCAGCTTTATCAATCGTTGGTTATGAATATCATACTAATGAGTTAAGTGTGCGGGTGCAAACGTTAAACAGCCATGAGATTACTCTTAACCGCGGAATAAATGACGGGATAAAGTAGATAAACAGCGAAAAATCCGGCTGATGATAACAAATCAGAGTCATTTTTATGACGAAAGCAAGGCCGGGCTGATGATAAATAACAGTACAGGATGGCGGGAATGTCTATGAGCGATTACGAAACAGAACTGAAATTTGCAGTAAAACCGGAGGCGATTGCCGCCGTTATCACCGGACTGACAGCCTTTCCTCATCAGCATTTCCGTGCTGTCCGCCTGACTAACAGCTATTTTGAAACAGCGGATGATACGTTGCGTAAGTGGGATATGGGCCTGCGTATCCGGGGATGTGATACTGAATATGAAATGACCCTGAAAACAGCCGGTAATGATATCGGCGGGTTACATCAGCGTCCTGAATATAATATTCCGCTGTCCCGGCCGGAACTGGATTTAGCCGCACTGCCTGCGGAAGTCTGGCCGCCGGAAACGGATGTTGCGGCGCTGCAATCATCACTGCATGCCCGCTTTACCACAGATTTTGCCCGTGAAAAGTGGCTGCTGACGGTGAATAACAGTGTGGTGGAAGCCGTGCTGGATCAGGGCAGTGTGGTTGCCGGAGAGGCGGAATGCCCGATTTGTGAATTTGAGATGGAGCTGAAGGCGGGCTCTGCTGCTGATCTACTGACGGCGGCAAAAGCGCTGGCGGAACTGCCGGGATTACGCCTTGCCGGGCGCAGCAAAGCCGCACGCGGTTACTGGCTGGCACAGGGCGCCCCGGTACCGGAATTACCGGAATTGTTTACGGAACTGGAGCCACAGGCTCCCCTGACGGATGTGGTTGTCCGTCTGATCAAACAGTGGCAGAGCCTTGAAGAAGCCTGGCTGCTGAATGCGGACGGTGCGTTACCGGCGCTGCGGCAGACGATTTCCCTGCTGCTGACAATGGCTGACCGGTATCCCGGCGCGGTACCTGATTTTGTCCGTGACTGCCCGCTGCCTGACGTCGCCGCCGCACTGGCATCAGCAGATGCAAAACCTGAGGATGTCTGTTTCAGTCCGGTATGGTTGCAGTGTAAACTGGCTTTCACACAATGGTTTTTTGCACTGTGGATGGCGGCTCCCGCCATGCCATAACCGGGTTTTGAACTGCAATGTGAATCTGATAACAAAAGGAACATTGATGCTGCCGCTGACCCCGATACTCCGCCAGATTGCTGAGCGGGTAACCGCCCGGCTTGATACCGGCACGGCGCCGTACTCTGAACAGGAAGAGATAATTTTTGCCGGCAGTGATTTTGTGGCGGAGCAGTGCATCCGCCATCCGGACTGGTTATCTGCTTTGCGCAACACCCCGCCGCAACCGGATGAATGGCGCAATTATGCCGCCCGGCTGGCGGAGATGATGACGGATACCGCGCAGGAAGAGGATGTGATGCGGGTACTGCGTCTGTTTCGTTATCAGATGCTGATGCGTATTGCGGTGATGCAGCTCCTGCGCCGGAGTACGACAGAAGAGACGCTGCGCCAGATCAGCGAGCTGGCGGAAGTCCTGATTATCGCCGCCCGCGACTGGCTTTATCAGCGTTGTTGTGCGGACTGGGGCACGCCCTGTTCGCCGGACGGCAGTGCGATGCCGCTGCTGATCCTCGGAATGGGAAAGCTGGGCGGCGGTGAACTGAATTTCTCCTCCGATATTGACCTCATTTTTGCTTATCCGGAAAACGGTGTCACGCAGGGTGGCCGTCGTGAACTGGAAAATGCGCAGTTCTTTACCCGCCTGGGACAAAAAATTATCAGAATGCTGGATCACACGACGGCGGACGGTTTTGTTTACCGCGTGGATATGCGTCTGCGGCCGTTCGGCGACAGCGGGCCGCTGGTATTCAGTTTTTCCGCTCTCGAAGATTACTATCAGGAGCAGGGTCGTGACTGGGAGCGTTATGCGATGGTCAAAGCGCGCATTCTCGGTCGTGATGACTCTGCTTACAGTGAAACGCTGCGCCGGATGCTGCGCCCGTTTGTTTACCGCCGTTATATCGATTTCAGTGTGATCCAGTCTCTGCGTAATATGAAAGGCATGATTGGCCGCGAAGTCAGGCGGCGCGGGCTGACAAACAATATCAAGCTCGGTGCCGGGGGGATCAGGGAAGTGGAGTTTATCACCCAGGTCTTTCAGCTGATCCGCGGCGGGCGTGAACCGGGGTTACAGACACAATCCCTGCATGCGGCGCTGGCGGAAATTGCCCGGCTGGGGCTGCTTGGTGAGGAACAGGTCGCGCAGCTGCTGGATGCTTATGCTTATCTGCGGCGGCTGGAAAACCTGTTGCAGGCCATTAATGACAGCCAGACACAGACGCTGCCGGACTCGCCTGTTGATCAGGCGCGGCTGGCTCAGGGAATGGATACAGCCTCGTGGGCGGATCTGGAAACGGTGCTGAACAGCAAAATGGCGGCAGTACATCAGATATTTACCGACCTTATCGGCGAGGATGATGAGGAAAGTGACGATGAAACCGCGTTACAACCCTTTATCTCGTTGTGGGAGAGTGAGCCGGAACTGAGTGATATCACCTCACTGTTTCAGCTGAACGAGGACGATGCCGCGCAGTTTCTGACCGGTTTACAGGGATTCCGTCAGGATCTCGGTAAGCGGACCATCGGGCCGCGCGGGCGGGATGTGCTCGATCAGCTGCTGCCCAAACTGCTGGCGAAACTGGCACCACAGCCGGATGCGCAACGGGTGTTACAACGTCTGACGCCGCTGCTGCTCAGTATAGTCAGCCGGACAACCTATCTGGAGCTGCTGCTGGAATCTGATGTGGTGCTGACGCACGTGGTGCGGTTGTGTGCGGCATCCCCGATGATAGCCGTGCAACTGGCGCGTCATCCGCTGCTGCTTGATGAACTGCTGGACCCGGCGTCGCTCTATCAGCCGTTACCGCTGAATGCGTACCGTGATGAGCTGCGTCAGTATCTGATGCGGGTTCCGGAGGAGGATGAGGAACAGCAGCTTGAGGCTCTCCGCCAGTTTAAACAGGCGCAGCTGCTGCGGATCGCGGCGGAAGATATCACCGGTGTGCTGCCGGTGATGAAAGTAAGTGATCACCTGACCTGGCTGGCGGAAGCAATGATCGCCGCCGTGGTACAGCAGGCGTGGGGGCAGATGGTCAGACGCTACGGTGAACCTGCACATCTGGCCCGCGGCGGGGACAAAGGTTTTGCGGTGATCGGCTACGGCAAGCTGGGCGGCTGGGAACTGGGTTACAGTTCGGATCTCGACCTGGTATTCCTGCTGGATTGTCCGGAAGGCACACAAACCACCGGCCCGCGTGAAATCGACGCGCGGCAGTTCTATCTGCGTCTGGCGCAGCGCATTATGCATCTGTTCAGCACCCGCACGTCATCCGGCGTGCTGTATGAGGTGGATGCCCGTCTGCGCCCGTCCGGAGAGGCCGGGATGCTGGTCAGCACTTTGGAAGCGTTTGCGGATTACCAGCAGAACAGTGCCTGGACCTGGGAACATCAGGCTCTGATCCGTGCTCGCCAGGTGTATGGCGATGAGGCGATTGCCGCCCGTTTTGACGGCATCCGCCGTGATATTTTGTGCCGTCAGCGTGATAACGCGCAACTGAAACAGGATGTCCGTGAGATGCGTGAAAAAATGTATCAGCATCTCGGCAGCCGTGACGACAGTGTGTTTAACATCAAAACTGATCCGGGCGGGATCACGGATATTGAATTTATCGCCCAGTATCTGGTACTGCGTTTTGCGCCGGAAAATAAGGCACTGATCCGCTGGTCTGATAATGTCCGGATTTTTGAACTGATGGCAAACTATGATGTGATGCCGGAAGAGGAATCTCTGCGGCTGACCGCGGCTTATATTATGATGCGCGACAGGCTGCATCATCTCTCGTTGCAGGATAAGTCCGGTGTGGTACCGCTGACCGAATTTGCCGCAGAGCGCGAATTTGTCCGTGCCCGCTGGCTGCACTGGCTCGGGGAATAAATACCGGCGGCCGTACGCGGATTTTCTGTCCGGTGGCCGGTTTGTGATATTATCAGCAATAATTTCGTTATTCATAAGGTGGAGCAGGGAATGAAAGTAACACTCCCGGATTTTCAGAATGCCGCAGTTTTAGTCGTCGGTGATGTGATGTTAGATCGTTACTGGCACGGGCCGACCAGCCGGATCTCCCCGGAAGCCCCGGTACCGGTGGTTAAAGTCACTGAAATTGAAGAGCGTCCCGGCGGCGCGGCAAACGTGGCTATGAACATCGCCTCTCTGGGAGCGAATTCCCGCCTAGTGGGACTGACCGGTATTGATGACGCCGCCCGCGCACTGACCGAGCGCCTGAATGATGTCAAAGTCCGCTGTGATTTTGTCGGCCTGCCGACACACCCGACGATCACCAAGCTGCGCGTGTTATCCCGCAGCCAGCAGCTGATCCGCCTGGATTTTGAAGAAGGTTTTTCGGATGTCGATCCGCAGCCGATACTCGAACGTATCGCACAGGCGCTGCCGCACATCGGCGCACTGGTGCTGTCTGATTACGCCAAAGGCGCGCTGGCGCATGTGGAAGAGATGATCGCACTGGCCCGTAAATCCGGCGTGCCGATCCTGATCGACCCGAAAGGCACCGATTTTGCCCGTTATCGCGGCGCAACCCTGCTGACACCGAATATGTCAGAGTTTGAAGCCGTGGCCGGAAAATGCACCGATAATGCCGATATCGAAGAAAAAGGCCTGAAAGTTATCCGTGATTTTGATTTACAGGCACTGCTGGTGACCCGCTCCGAGCAGGGCATGAGCCTGCTGCGTCCGGGACAACCGGCTCTGCATCTGCCGACACTGGCTCAGGAAGTCTTTGATGTGACCGGTGCCGGGGATACGGTAATCGGTGTGCTGGCAACCTCGCTGGCGGCCGGAAAAACCCTGGATGAATCCTGTGCGCTGGCGAATGCGGCGGCGGGTGTCGTGGTCGGTAAGCTGGGGACATCCACGGTATCACCGGTTGAGCTGGAAAATGCCGTGCGCGGCCGCAGTGATAACGGCTTTGGTGTGATGACCGAAGAAGAGCTGCATCAGGCCGTGGCGGATGCCCGCCAGCGCGGCGAGAAAGTGGTGATGACCAACGGCTGCTTTGATATTCTGCACGCCGGACATGTTTCTTATCTTGCCAATGCCCGCAAACTGGGAGATCGCCTGATTGTGGCGGTGAACAGTGATGCTTCCACCAAACGCCTGAAAGGCGAAAGCCGTCCGGTTAACCCGCTGGATCAGCGCATGATTGTGCTCGGCGCACTGGGTGCCGTGGATTGGGTGGTGCCGTTTGAGGAAGATACACCGCAGCGTCTGATTGCCTCTGTCCTGCCGGATGTGCTGGTGAAGGGCGGGGATTACCGTCCGGAAGAGATCGCCGGGAGTGAGGAAGTGTGGGCCGCAGGCGGTGAAGTGAAAGTCCTCAATTTTGAGGATGGTATTTCCACTACTAATATCATTAATACTATCAATAAATCAAAGTAACAGACTGATTATTCAGGAGATACGCATTGCGTATCTCCTGTTGGTGTTACTCGCCGCCTTTTTCTGCCAGGCGCGCTTCCAGCTCCGCCAGACGTTTCTCCATCTGTGACAGCTTTTCACGGGTACGCAGCAGCACCTGTGTCTGCACATCAAACTCTTCGCGGTTGACTAAATCCAGCTTACCAAGCTGTGACTGTAAAACAGCCCGCATCTTTTTATCGATATCCGCTCCGATCTCCCGCACACCTTTCGGCAGTGCGCTTTGCAGCTGTGTGGCAATCTGTTCAATTTTTTTCGGGTCAATCATGATTTTTCCTTTCTGAGCCGGAGGATCGTTATGCCGCAAATAGTAACCTGTTACGGGATTCTGAACCAGTCTGAGTTCTCATTTTGAGCTCCCTGTAAAAATAACCACTGGCCGGGATGATTTATCGGGGGTATAGTGATCACGCTATCTCAGGGCGGGGTGAAAGTCCCCACCGGCGGTAAACATTCCAGTGCGAATGAAGCCCGCGAGCGCTTCACCCAGGTGAAGGTCAGCAGATCCGGTGTAATTCCGGGGCCGACGGTTATAGTCCGGATGGGAGAGAGTCAGCATCAGCCGGGTGAAATCCGCCCGTCCGATCGCATATCATCAATTATCTGTGCGGGTAACAACCTGCTGCGGCATGGTTTTATGACATGGCTTTATGATATGTATGCAACTCCTAAGATGCCCTGGTTCTGGTAATCATTTTTAATTACGATGAGGTTTATTTACCATGAATCAGACGCTGTTATCAGATTACGGCAATCCGATTGAACGTGCAGAACGTGCCATTGCAGCTATCCGTCAGGGACGGGGCGTTATGGTACTCGATGATGAAAACCGCGAAAACGAAGGCGACATGGTGTTCGCCGCCGAAACCATGACCGTTGAGCAGATGGCGCTGACCATCCGTCACGGCAGCGGTATTGTGTGCCTGTGCCTGACTGACGAACGCCGTCAGCAGCTTGACCTGCCGATGATGGTGGAGAACAACTCCAGCCAGTTCAAAACCGGTTTTACGGTGACGATTGAAGCCGCTCACGGTGTGACCACCGGGGTTTCTGCGGCAGACCGCATCACCACAATCCGTGCCGCAGTCGCGGATGGCGCTGTACCGGCGGATCTGAACCGTCCGGGGCATGTGTTCCCGCTGCGTGCGCAGAATGGCGGAGTATTAACCCGCCGCGGTCATACCGAAGCGTCTGTTGACCTGGCGACACTCGCCGGTCTGAAGCCGTACGGTGTGCTGTGTGAACTGACCAACGACGACGGCTCAATGGCCCGTGCACCGGAAGTTATCGTGTTTGCAAAACAACATGATATGCCGGTCGTGACGATTGATGACCTGGTTCAGTACCGCGAGCAGTTAATGGCGAAAGCGGGCTGAGATCACTGACAGGGTCAGTAACTGAACAGACTGAAATCCTGAGAATGCCGCTGCTGACACAGCGGCATTTTTGTATCTGTGTCCCCGTCATATTTTTTGAACAACTTCATCATGATTACCCTGCGTGATAAATCCCGGAATGGCATACACTGATCTCAGTGAATAATTTTTGTGTGAGGTCAGCAATGAAACGATTACCGGCTCTGTTTGCAGGTCACGGCAGCCCGATGAATGTCCTGGAAACCAACCGTTATACAGAAACCTGGCGGCAACTGGGAGAACAGATGCCGCGCCCGTCCGCCATTCTGGTGATTTCCGCACACTGGTATACGCAGGGGACGTGGCTGACATCGGCTGCGCATCCGCGCACTATCCATGATTTTCGCGGTTTTCCGCAGGCACTGCATGAAACGGAATATCCGGCTCCCGGCTCAGCGGCGCTGGTGGCGCGGGTAAAAGATCTGCTCAGTAATGACAATATCGGGGAAGATCACGGTGAATGGGGGTTAGATCACGGCAGCTGGGGGATCTTAGTGAAAATGTATCCGGATGCGGATATCCCGGTGGTACAGCTCAGCCTCGACGGCAGCAAACCGGCGCAATGGCATTACGATACCGGCCGTAAGCTGGCTGCGTTGCGTGATGAAGGGATACTGGTCCTCGGCAGTGGTAATGTGGTGCATAATCTGCGCGAGATGGACTGGCAGAATGCGCAGGCGGAACCGTATCCGTGGGCAGTGAGTTTTAATAATTTCGTGCGGGATAACCTGGAGAGCGACACCCGGCCGCATCCGCTGGTGAATGCGCTTGAGCGCGAAGATGGCAAACGGTCGAATCCGTCGCCGGAACATTATCTGCCGCTGCTCTATATCCTGGGTCTGCGGCAGGGCAGTGAACCTGTCACCGTACCGGTGGATGGTGTTGAATCCGGCTCACTGAGTATGCTGACAGTCAAAGTCGGCTGACGATGTCTTTTCGTTATAAAAAAATCCCCGCGATACCGGATATCGCGGGGATTTTTGTATCAGCCAGAAACTATTCGTCAGTCAATAATGACATGCGGATAGAAACGGGAGAGATCCTGGGTGATCAGCTCTTTATCTTCACGGATACAGATCCCGGCAGATTCATCATTCACCAGCCAGCTGCCCACGAGGGTATAGCTGTCGCCGAATTTCGGCAGGGGATGGAACTGCTGGACAATCATACCCTCTTCACCGTAAGGGCCGTCCGCGGCGGCAATTTCTTTGCCGTTTTCGATAATACGGATGTTGGCACCTTCGCGGGAGAACAACGGCTTGATAACGTAGCTTTCCATTTCCGGATACGGTTTATCCGAAAAATAAGCAGGCAGCAGGTTTGGGTGATCCGGGAACATTTCCCACAGCATCGGCAGCAGGGCTTTGTTGGAAATAATGCTCTTCCAGGCCGGTTCCAGCCAGCGTACACCGGCATCCGTCAGCTTGGTGGAGAAAATCTCCCGCATCATAAATTCCCACGGATAGAGTTTAAACATATTGCTGATAATCTGATCCTGAAGATCAGTAAACTCACCGCGATCGCCCAGCCCGATATCTTCAATAAACAGAAAATCAGTGGTGACACCGGCTTCCTGCGCACAATCCTGTAAATACTGGATTGTGCCGCGATCTTCCACAGAATCCTGACAGCAGGCCATATGCAGATAACGGAACCCGTACTCTTCCGCCAGCACACCGAAGCGCTCAATCAGCTTTTCCTGAATACCGTTGAACTGATCGGCATTTTCCGGCAGGTTTCCGGCGGCAATCTGGTCTTCCAGCCAGATCCACTGGAAAAAAGCGGATTCGTACAGCGACGTCGGTGTATCCGCATTGTTTTCCAGTAACTTCGGCGGGTTAACGCCGTCATAAGCCAGATCCAGGCGGGAATAGAGCGACGGCTGGCGGGTTGCCCATGACTCACGCACGAAATCCCGGCAGTGTTTCGGGATTTGAAAACGGGCCATCAGCTCGTCACTTTGAGTGACTTTATCCACCACCTGAAGACACATCTGATGCAGTTCGTTAGTCACTTCCTCGATTTCATCGATTTGTGCCAGCGTGAACTGGTAACAGGCATCTTCTGACCAGTACGGTTCGCCGTACATGGTATGAAAATGAAAGCCGAATTCCTCGGCTTTCCCGCGCCAGTCAGGGCGCTCGCTAATCGGTACGCGTTTCATGCAAATCAGCCGCCCATTGAACGGGAAGATGAACTGCTGCCGGATGAGCGCTGCATCGTGTTTTGTTTCGCCACGCTGTCACCGAACCCGCCACGCGTGGTGGTGGTTGTGGTGGCCGGTTTTGGTGCCATGGCAGTTTTCGGCACAGTCATGCTGCGCCCGCCGGTGGCGGAACCGTAGTTCTTGCCGGTGGCATCAACAAATTTACCGTTAGCCGGGCTTGCCGGGTTACGGGACGTGAACAGCGGCTGAGAGGCTGCTGCACCACCGCCCATCATACGGCCCATCATATAACCGGCCATCAGCGGCATCCAGAAGCTGCCGGAAGCCTGGGCAGGCTGTTGCTGCTGGCTGTTGTTTGCCAGCTCAGTGGGTGCCTGAGTACACTGGGCTTCACCGAATTCCGCCACACAGTCTTCACGGGTGGCATATTTCGGTGCAGTTTTTGCCGCTTCTTCCAGCGCGTTGTTATAAGCAGTGGTGCATTCACCGGCCTGTGACGGGTTCGCGGCGGAGCACTGCTCTGCGGTGGTGTAGAGCGCAACGGTTTCATCGGCTTCATCGCAGGCGGTTAACATCAGAACAGCGCCGACAGCAGCCGCAACAGGTGCCAGGCGGTACTGACGCCAGGTTTTGCGGAAAGCGTCGCGGTTAATATTCTTGGTGCGTTTCATTGTCATCGTTGTAATATCCGGAAACGGTTTCATGGAGAGGTAATAACTGTCTAGGATAGGGGAAAACTGTGTGAAATTAAAGCAATAATCTGCTTTTTGCATCTGATGTGAATTAAATCGGTTTAACAGAAAAAAAAGATACCGGTATCGCGGTATTTTTACCGACAAAATGTGTCTGTCAGGCGTAATTATATTGCGGATTACGCTATATAACCTGATATTTCACTGCCCGGCAGAAATATTGTCCTTATACACAGCAAAAGCATAAAAAAACCCGCCGGAGCGGGTTTATCGTCATATCGTATGAAGATCAGCGGGCAGTGTTTGTCACTGACGCCGGCGATGTGGAAATCGCTTTGCCCAGCACCTGGTTAAGGCGCAGGATATCGTCTTCGTTCAGTGTGCCGCGTGCCTGGCCGATATAAAGCTGGTTAATCAGATAGTCATAACGGGCGTTAGACAGGCTTTTCTTCGCATCATACAGGGTAGTGGTGGCGTTCAGCACATCCACAATCGTACGCGTACCCACCTGATAACCGGCTTCGGTTGCATCCAGTGAGCTTTCCGCAGAGGTGACGACCTGTTTATAGGCGTTCACGCTGCTGATTGAGGCGTTGATGTTGTTATACGAAGAACGGGTGGTCTGAACAACCTGGCGCAGTGTCGCTTCCAGTTTTTCACTCGCAGCGGTGTAACCGTACTGTGCCTGATCAACCTGTGATGAGACGTTGCCGCCGGTGTACAGCGGGATACTGACGTTCACACCAATGGTGCTCTGACCGGCGTAGCTGTTATCCGGACGACCGGCAGGATAGCCGCTGCCGCTGTAGTCGGTATTGGTGACTCCGGTACTGGCTGTCAGGCCCACGGTCGGATAGTGACCGGATTCCGACAGACTGATCTGCTCTTTCGCGAGATTACGGCTCAGCGTGGCACTCAGCAGGTTCAGGTTACGTTCCTGCGCTTCTTTCAGCAGTGCTTCGATGGCATCCGGTGCATTGGTTTTAAAGCGGTTGACATCCAGTGAGGATAATTCGCTGTAATAAACACCACTCACCTGACGCAGCATTTCAATGGCGTTTTCGACATCGTTACGGCCGGCTACTTCCTGCGCCAGAACGCTGTCGTAGTTGGCACGGGCGTTCTGCACGTCAGTAATGGCTACCAGACCGACGTTGAAACGCTGAGTGGTCTGATCCAGCTGGCGGTAGACGGCTTCTTTCTGTGCCTGTACGTATGACAGGGTATCCAGCGCACGCAGAACGTTAAAATAAGCAACGGCAGTATCCACAATCAGCTGCTGCTGGGCGCTCTGGTATGTGATGTCGCTGATCCCGGCAGTTTGTTCCTGCATATTCAGCTGACGCCATTTACTCATGTCAAAAATTGTCTGGGTCAGTCTCAGCTGTGCATTTAACGCATTACTGTCCTGGTTACGGTTGTCACGATAACCGCTGGCGTAGTCATAACCTCCGCTTAAACCTAACTGCGGCAGTAACGGGCTGCGGGCTTCGTTAATTTTTTCAAAAGCCTGGTTACGTTCCGCCTGAGTCTGACGGAGGGTCGGGTTGGTCTCTTTCGCTTTTTGATAAACCTGCAGGAGGTCTTCAGCCTGGGTGACAGAGCTGAAACCTGCCACACTCACAGCAATGAGAAGAGAAAGCAGTTTCTTCATTAGTATTCCTTTTTGCACAGCGCTAATCTGTCAGTTGCCTCACGGGAAGCACCAAATGGCTCTAATTCTAGCAGAGTCCGCTCGCTAATAAAGGTAGCCGTTTGTGCCTTCTGCGTTAAATTAGCTTAACTTTACCTCAACGGGCAGGAAATTTCTTTATCTCAAATGATGAAAAATGCCTTTATCATACAGAATTGATTTACCGGCGGAGAAAATAGTATGAAACACACATCCGGATTTCCTTTTACGTTCAGTTGTGATGACGTGGAGATAATCAGTCAGAAAACTCTGTTTTCCGGATTTTTTAAAATTAATGAATATCGCTTCCGGCACCGGTTGTTTGAGGGCGGCTGGAGCCCGGAAATCCGCCGTGAGGTGTTTGAGCGGGGAAATGCCGGTGTGATTTTGCCGTATGACCCGATCCGTGATGAAATCGTGCTGATTGAACAAATCCGTTTACCGGCGATCGAAAGCAGTCAGACGCCGTGGCTGCTGGAGGCGGTGGCCGGGATGATCGATAAAAGCGGGGAATCTGCCGAAGATGTGGTGCGTCGTGAGGCGGAAGAAGAGGCCGGGCTGAAAATCGGCCGTTGTACTTTTGCGCTGAGTTATCTTTCAAGTCCGGGGGGCACATCCGAACGGATGTATGTGTATATCGGTGAGGCGGATACCACCGCAGCAGGCGGGGTACACGGGCTGGCACAGGAGAACGAGGACATCCGTGTTCATGTGGTCAGCCGTGAACAGGCGTATCAGTGGGTTGAAGAAGGTGTGATCGATAACGCAGCAACTGTCATTGCAATTCAGTGGCTTACATTGCATTATGAACGTATACGCACAACGTGGCGGGACAAATAATCCGGATTTTTTTATGTGCAACCGGGGAATTGTGTGCGGGATTGCAGATCTTCTTCGCCGAAACACTTATCATTATATGTTAGTTGTTAAAATCACAAGGATATCGATTGGAAATCCCGTTGCACTTGCCCGTAGCTGACGGCGCTGCGGTCAGAATTTTACAGATTACCGATACGCATCTTTTTGCCGGCGAAACAGACACGCTGCTGGGAATTAATACCCTGAACAGTTACCACGCCGTACTGGATGCTATCGCAAAACAGCAGTTACCGGCTGACCTGATTGCAGCCACCGGTGATCTGGTTCAGGATCAGACCACCCGGGCCTATCAGCGGTTTACGGACGGTATTGCCCGTTTACCGGCGCCGTGTGTCTGGCTGCCGGGCAATCACGATTATCAGCCGTCCATGGCAAAGGAACTGGCCGCCGCGGGGATCTCTTCCTCCAAACAGGTGCTGCTCGGTGAACAGTGGCAGATCCTGCTGCTCGACAGTCAGGTTCAGGGCGTACCGCACGGCGAACTGAGCGATGACCAGCTTATCTGGTTGGATAACTGCCTGGCACAGCAGCCCGGCCGTCATACTGTTGTGATGCTGCATCACCATCCTCTGACCTCCGGCTGTACCTGGCTCGATCAGCACAGTCTGCGCAACTCACATATGCTGGCAGAGGTTCTGACCCGCTATCAGAATATTGAAGCTATCCTGTGCGGGCATATTCATCAGGATATGGATGTCATGTGGAACGGCATCCGCATACTGGCCACGCCGTCAACCTGTGTCCAGTTTAAACCGCACTGCACTAATTTCACGCTGGACACCGCCGCTCCGGGCTGGCGTTATCTGGAACTGACCACCGGTGACAATCCGTCCCTGAGTACACAGCTGTTCCGGCTGGAAACAGACGAATTCAGCCCCGATCTGGGTTCGGACGGTTACTGATGGCGACGCTCCTTTATCTGCACGGCTTCAACAGTTCTCCGTTGTCAGAGAAAGGGACAATGCTGAAAACGTGGCTGGCGGAACACTATCCGGAGATCCGGATGTTACAGCCGCAACTTCCCTGCTATCCGGATGAAGCCGCACTGTTTCTGGAGGATCTGATGAACTCGCTGGCCGGTGAGAATACCGGTATTGTCGGGTCGTCGCTGGGCGGGTATTTTGCCATCTGGCTGTCGCAGGCGTTTGATGTTCCCGCGGTGGTGGTTAATCCGGCGGTGTATCCGTTTGATTTGCTTCAGGACTATCTCGGGGAAAATGAAAATCCTTATACCGGTGAGCGTTATACACTCGAGCCGCATCATATGCAGGATTTGCGGGCGATTTTTGCCGATCCTGTTGAATCACCGGATTTGATCTGGTTATTACAGCAGACCGGCGATGAAGTGCTGGATTACCGTCAGGCTGTCACCCGTCTGGTGGCATGTAAACAGACGATTGAATCCGGCGGAAACCACGCATTTACCGGATTTCAGCGTTTTTTTCCGCAGATAGTTGAGTTCCTCGGCCTTACCCGCCAATGAAAAATCGTATTTAAATTTATCAGGGACTGGTATTATCGCCAGTATCATTCACGTATTTTGTTTATTTTTTAGCGAAAAACCGATAATCCAACATGACGCAATCATCATATAACGCAGAGGATATTGAAGTCCTCAGTGGTTTGGAGCCTGTCCGCCGCCGTCCGGGTATGTATACGGACACGACGCGCCCGAATCACCTTGCTCAGGAAGTTATCGACAACAGCGTCGATGAGGCTTTAGCCGGTCACGCTAAATCTGTCGAAGTTATTTTACATAAAGATCAGTCTGTTGAAGTCATTGACAACGGGCGCGGCATGCCGGTGGATATCCACCCGGAAGAGAAAGTGTCTGCGGTCGAACTGATCATGACCCGCCTGCATGCGGGGGGGAAGTTCTCCAATAAAAACTATCAGTTTTCCGGTGGTCTTCACGGGGTAGGTATTTCCGTGGTCAATGCGTTGTCAAAACGCACTGAAGTGACTGTCCGCCGTGACGGACAGGTTTATCAGATTGCCTTTGAAAATGGTGACAAAGTCAGTGAACTGGCTGTCATCGGGCAGTGCGGCAAACGCAATACCGGCACCAGTGTACATTTCTGGCCGGATGAGCAGTTTTTTGACAGTCCGCGCTTCTCTGTCTCCCGGCTGACACACCTGCTGAAAGCCAAAGCCGTGCTGTGCCCGGGTGTTGAGATCCTTTTCAAAGATAATGTGAACGACACCGAACAGCGCTGGTGCTATCAGGATGGTCTGACCGATTACCTGATGGAAAACGTCAATGGTCTGGTGACCCTGCCGGAAGCACCGTTTACCGGTAAACATGCCGGGGATAATGAGCAGGTGGACTGGGCACTGCTGTGGCTGCCGGAAGGCGGTGAACTGCTGACCGAAAGCTACGTCAACCTGATCCCGACCCCGCTGGGCGGAACCCACGCCAATGGCCTGCGCCAGGGGCTGCTCGACGGCATCCGCGAGTTCTGCGAATTCCGCAATATCCTGCCGCGCGGCGTGAAGTTATCCGCTGACGATATCTGGGAGCGCTGTGCCTATGTGCTTTCCGTGAAAATGCAGGACCCGCAGTTCGCAGGGCAGACTAAAGAACGTCTGTCGTCACGTCAGTGTGCGGCGTTTGTCAGCGGTGTGGTGAAAGATGCTTTCAGCCTGTGGCTCAATCAGAACGTGCAGGCTGCGGAACAGCTGGCGGAACTGGCGATTGCCAGCGCCCAGCGCCGTCTGCGTGCCGCGAAAAAAGTGGTGCGCAAAAAACTGACATCAGGCCCGGCATTGCCCGGGAAACTGGCGGACTGCTCATCCCAGGATCTGAATCAGACCGAACTGTTTCTGGTGGAAGGGGATTCGGCAGGCGGCTCAGCCAAACAGGCGCGTGACCGTGAATTCCAGGCGATTATGCCGCTGCGCGGTAAAATCCTGAATACCTGGGAAGTGTCGTCGGATGAAGTGCTGGCTTCTCAGGAAGTGCATGATATTTCCGTGGCTATCGGTATCGACCCGGACAGCGATGATTTAAGTACTCTGCGTTACGGCAAAATCTGTATCCTCGCGGATGCGGACTCGGACGGACTGCATATCGCCACGCTGCTGTGCGCGCTGTTTGTGCGTCACTTCCCGGCGCTGGTAAAAGCCGGTCATGTCTATATGGCAATGCCGCCTCTCTATCGTATTGACCTCGGCAAGGAAGTGCATTATGCCCTTGATGAGAATGAAAAAAATGCGATTCTGGATAAATTAAGCCGCAAACGCGGTAAACCGAATGTGCAGCGTTTTAAAGGGCTGGGGGAAATGAACCCGGGCCAGCTGCGTGAAACAACCCTGGATCCGAATACCCGTCGTCTGGTACAGCTCACTATCAATGAGGAAAACTATCAGGAAACGATGTCGGTGATGGATATGCTCCTCGGGAAGAAACGTGCGGAAGATCGCCGGAACTGGTTGCAGGAAAAAGGCGATCGGGTGGAATTGGATGTGTGATGTCACCCGTGACGGCACAAAAGGTCAGAGGAACAGAGTAAATGAGTGAAATTACTCATGACGGTGTGGAGCGCCAGCCGCTTCATAATTTTACAGAGAATGCCTACCTCAACTATTCCATGTACGTCATCATGGACAGGGCACTCCCTTTTATCGGTGACGGTTTAAAACCGGTTCAGCGGCGTATTGTGTATGCCATGTCTGAACTGGGGTTAAGCAACTCCGCCAAATACAAAAAATCTGCCCGTACCGTCGGTGACGTGCTGGGTAAATACCATCCGCACGGCGACAGCGCCTGTTATGAGGCGATGGTACTGATGGCGCAGCCGTTCTCTTACCGTTACCCGCTGGTGGACGGACAGGGGAACTGGGGGGCGCCGGATGATCCGAAATCCTTCGCGGCCATGCGTTATACCGAATCACGCCTGTCGAAATATGCGGAAGTGCTGCTCAGTGAACTGGGACACGGCACCGCAGACTGGGTGCCGAACTTTGACGGTACGATGCAGGAGCCGAAAATGTTACCGGCTCGTCTGCCGAACATCCTGCTCAACGGTACCACCGGGATTGCGGTCGGTATGGCAACCGATATTCCGCCGCATAACGCCCGTGAGGTCACGGGTGCCTTGCTGGCGCTGATCGACAAGCCATCACTGTCTCTCGAAGAGGCGATGACGTTTATTCCGGGCCCGGATTATCCGACAGAAGCGGAAATCATCACCGGCCCGGAAGATATCCGTAAGATTTATAAATCCGGCCGCGGCTCTGTGCGTATGCGCGCGGTGTGGACAACGGAAGACGGTAATGCGGTGATCACCGCACTGCCGCATCAGGTTTCCGGTGCGAAAGTACTGGAGCAGATCGCCGCACAGATGCGGGCGAAAAAACTGCCGATGGTGGAAGATCTGCGTGATGAATCAGATCATGAAAATCCGACACGGCTGGTGGTTGTGCCGCGCAGTAACCGGATCGATCTTGAGCAGGTGATGACACATCTGTTTGCCACCACAGATCTGGAGAGAAGCTATCGCATCAACCTGAATATGATCGGTCTGGACGGACGTCCGGCGGTCAAAGGGCTGATTGAGATCCTCAATGAGTGGCTGGTTTACCGCCGCGAAACGGTGCGCCGCCGTCTGAACCACCGCCTGGAAAAAGTGCTGCGCCGTCTGCATATTCTCGACGGTTTGCTGCTTGCGTATCTCAATATTGATGAAGTGATTGAGATTATCCGTTCGGAAGATGAACCGAAACCGGTGCTGATGGACCGTTTCGGGCTGAGTGATACTCAGGCGGAAGCGATCCTGGAACTGAAATTACGTCATCTGGCCAAACTCGAAGAGATGAAAATCCGCGGCGAGCAGGATGAACTGGCCAAAGAACGCGATAAATTACAGGCAATCCTCGGCTCTGAGCGCCGTATGAATACGCTGCTGAAAAAAGAGCTCGAAGAAGACGCGAAACAGTACGGTGATGATCGCCGCTCCCCGCTCAATGAGCGTGAAGAGGCGAAAGCCATGAGCGAACATGACATTCTGCCGTCTGAACCGGTGACAGTTGTGCTGTCGCAGATGGGCTGGGTGCGGAGCGCCAAAGGTCATGATATCGACCCGGCCGGTATGAACTACAAAGCGGGTGACAACTTCCTCGGTGCTGCACGGGGTAAAAGTAATCAGCCGGTGGTGTTCCTGGATTCCACCGGGCGCAGTTACTCGCTCGATCCGCTGGAACTGCCGGGAGCCCGTGGTCAGGGTGAACCGCTGACCGGTAAACTGACACCGCCGCCGGGAGCTGTTTTTGAACAGGTGCTGATGAATGATGAAAATCAGAAGTACCTCATGGCCTCGGATGCCGGTTACGGGTTTATCTGTACCTTCAGTGACCTGGTGGCGAAAAATAAAGCCGGGAAACTGCTGATCACGCTGCCGGATAATGCGAAAGCGATGACACCGATTGAGGTGAATGACGAGGAAAACGATCTTCTGCTGGCGGTATCGCAGAAAGGACGGATGCTGCTGTTCCCTGTCGGTGATCTGCCTCAGCTGTCAAAAGGGAAGGGGAATAAGATTATCTCCATTACCTCTGCTGCGGCCGCTGCCGGTGAAGATGGTCTGGCGCATCTGTTTGTGATCCGGCCGGATGCCAGTGTGACACTGCATTTCGGCAAGCGTAAACTGACACTGCGTCCGGAAGATCTGCAGAAATTCCGTGCTGAGCGCGGACGCCGCGGTACGGCGCTGCCGCGCGGTATGCAGAAAAAGATCGAGCGGATTGATATTTCTGAGCCGGAGCCGAAGGTGTAATCTCCGGCATTAACAGCGATACTATTCACGGGGCAATGATTGCCCCGCTTTTCTTAAAAGGCCATTTTGCGGGGGACGCATGTTAGCCATTTTACGTATTATCATCGTTATTTTTTATTGTATTTTCGGCAGCCTGGCCGGCATTCTTATCTGCCTGACCAGCCCGCGTAACCCGAAGCATGTGATGACTTTCGGCCGCATGTACGGCAAGCTTTCCCATGTTTTCGGTATTAAAATGGTGTACCGCATTCCGGAAGAAGCGAAGCATTACGGCTCCTGTGTATATGTGGGTAATCACCAGAACAACTATGACATGATCACCATGTCGAATGCGGTACAGCCGCGCACGGTGACTGTCGGTAAGCGCAGCCTGATCTGGATACCGTTCTTTGGTCAGCTGTACTGGATTTCGGGAAATATCCTGATTGACCGGGGTAACCGCAGCAAAGCACATAACACGATTACCCAGGTGGCGGATCAGATTAAAAAGCGTAATATCTCTGTCTGGATGTTCCCGGAAGGCACACGCAGCCGCGGGCGCGGAATGTTGCCGTTCAAAACCGGGGCTTTCCATGCGGCGATGGCAGCCGGTGTGCCGGTAGTGCCGGTGTGTGTATCCACCACTGAGGGGCGCATTAAGCTGAACCGCTGGAATAACGGCGTGGTGATTGTGGAAATGCTGCCGCCGGTCGATACGTCAAAATACACCCGCGAACAGGTGCGTGAACTGGCAGAGGACTGCCGCCAGATGATGATCAAACGTATCGCAGAGCTGGATAAGGAAGTGATTGAAATGGAAAAACAAAAAGGCCGCAAAGACGCTTAATCCCCGTGATTATTACGTTATGCATACAATACTGGCCTTATTATTTTGCAACTTATCATAGATAAGTTTAGGAATTGCTCTTCATCCGCTATATCATACGCTTAACACTCCGTTGTTAAGCGTATGCCTTTCATTAAAGATAACACGGATGTCTCTGTCTGCTCCCCGGCATACGGGTGTTCGGCACAAATCATAAAAATCATGAAAACGTTTTTTTTCGGAGATGCTATGACACTGAGTCGGCGCCGGTTTATTCAAGCATCCGGCTTAGCTGTGTGTTTAGGTTCACTGCCTCTGTCTGTCCGTTCGGAAGACGAGGGCGGCAGCCAGCCGTTGCCTGTTCCGCCGTTGCTGGAAAGCCGCAACGGGCAGCCGCTGTTTCTGACGATGCAGCGTACACACTGGTCATTTAACGGTAAAAACCAGGTCAGTGTCTGGGGGTTTAACGGCCGTTATCTCGGGCCGACCGTGCGTGTCCGCAATGGCGATGATATCAAAATGATATACAGCAACCGCCTGTCTGAACCGGTATCGGTCAATGTCAGCGGACTGCTGGTGCCGGGAACCGTCTCCGGAGGCGCTGCACGTCTGATTTCACCGAATACCGAGTGGTCACCGGTGATCCCGGTACGCCAGCCGGCAGCAACCTGCTGGTATCACGCGAATACCCCGAACCGGATGGCTCCGCATGTCTATAACGGGCTTGCCGGGATGTGGATTGTGGATGATGAGGAAAGCCGCAGTCTGCCGTTACCAAAAGAATATGGTGTTAATGATTTCCCGCTGATTATTCAGGATAAGCGTCTGGATTCCTTCGGTTCTCCGGAGTACCGCACAGAAGATGGCGGTATGTTTACCGGTGACCGGCTGATCGTCAACGGCGCGGAAGATCCGTATCTGGAAGTGTCAAAAGGCTGGATTAGGTTGCGCATGGTTAATGCTGCCAACGCGCGCCGCTTTGAACTGAAACTCAGTGACGGCCGTCCGTTCTATATGATCGCTTCTGATCAGGGCCTGCTGCCGTCACCGGTGGCGGTTGAAGTGTTGTCCCTGTCGCCGGGTGAACGGCGCGAAGTACTGGTCGATATGTCAAAAACAGAAACGCTGACAATCACAGCCGGGGAATCCGCTACACTGACAGAACGTTTTAAAAGCCTGTTTGAGACATCAGACACACTGGTGAATACCAATGTCCTGACAATTCGTGCCACCGGCCTGATTTCGCTGGTGACAGATAATTTACCGGCCACGCTGATTCAGGACCCGACACAAATCACAACCGGTGTCCGTAACCGCGATGTGGCACTCAGTTTGTCGCCGCCGGGCATTAACGGTGCGATGTGGGATATGAGCCGCACCGATATCCGTACGCAGCAGGGCAACTGGGAGCGCTGGGTTGTCACAACCGATACACCGCAGCCGTTCCATATCAGCGGGGTCCGCTTTAAGGTGATCAACCATAACGGCCAGTCTCCGCAGCCGCAGGATTACGGCTGGAAAGACACGGTCTGGGTTGACGGGCGAAGTGAATTACTGGTGCAGATGATGCAGCCGTCTTATTCCCACTTCCCGTTCTTCTATTACAGCCAGTTCCTGGAACAGGCTGACAGAGGGGTTGTCGGGCAACTGGAAATTGAGCAATCTTCCCAGTATTAAATGACGGTAAATAAAAAAGGCTGAATATTTATTCAGCCTTTTTTATTTGGTTTTTCAGCGGCTCAGCAGCCGTTTTTCTTCATCCCGCAGCCAGCGGGAGAAGGTGCCGGCAACGGCGATAAACTGAATAATCCCGGTATCCGGTTCTTCGGTCTGCCCCAGCAGGAAGGTGATCGCGTGGCGTTTTCCCGGATACAGTGCAATGGCTTTTCCGGCCATCTGCGGCAGCGGCAGCGGGTAAGTGCAGGTTTCATAATCATTCCACACCAGTGCCGTGGCACGCAGCAGGCGCCGAGCTGTTTCGCGTTTGATCCGGCGGATTTCGGCCAGCGGCGGGCTTTTCTGTAACTGCATCAGATTGGTGCGGACCAGTACCGGAAAATCCCCGTTAATGCCATGTATAATCTCACGATTAAGTGTCACGACCGGCAGTTTCAGGGTCAGGTCATCACCCCAGACCGGCAGACAAAAATGTGCCAGCCAGTAAGACCAGACCGGCTGCTCTTCCGCAGACGTGGCTTCTGACAGCAGGCCGGTATCAAATCCTATTTTTGACACACTGCTGTGGCGGCTGGTCAGCGCTTTATCAAGACAACGGAGAATGGTTTTTTCCGCCGCACTGAGTGGCCGGTGCAGAACCAGGGTCAAATCCAGATCAGAACGGCCCGGGACAGCGCGGCCTTCCGCCACACTGCCGTAAACATAGATACTGTGCAGCACACCCGGCAGAGCGGTGCACAGGGAGTGTATTGCATCCTGTATGACGTCCTGAAATTCCGGCTGAAAAGTGTATTTGTCTGTTTTCATTATCATTATCATCAGCTCATTGCAACCCGGACGCCAAAGCCAATCAGGACGACGCCAAGTACTTTATCGATATATTTCTGAATCTTCGCCAATCCGCGGCGTACCGGGGCACTCTGAATCAGCAGCACCAGAGATGGCCAGTAAACCACTGCCAGTCCCATTACAATAGCAGCATACCAGAGTTTTTCACCAAATCCGGAATGGATATCCAGTACCTGAGTAAAAATAGCAAGGAAAAACAGCGTCGCTTTCGGGTTCAGCAAATTACAGAGAAATCCCTGCATAAAAGCTTTCTTAAAGGAGACGTGCTGATGCGAGCCGTCTCCGGTATCAAGGGTATGTCCGGACCGGGCCAGAAGGCTGTTGATCCCTATCCAGATAAGATAAGCCGCGCCGGCATATTTGAGGATCATGAACAGCCACGGTGTTGTGGTAATGATTACCGCAAGTCCCGCCACGCAATAGGTCATGTGAACGGCGATCGCGGACAGCACACCCAGCGCGGTCATCATGGCGGCAGCGCGCTGATAGCGGGCTGCGTTTTTCACAATCAGAAAGAAGTCAGGGCCCGGTGAGATCATACCGAGCGCGGCGATGGTGGTAACCATCAGTGTGGCGTCATACATGTGCTATATCCTTGCCGAAAAAGACCCGAAAGCAGAGTAAAAGTATGACCCACATTCAAGAGTGAAGACAAATAAATTATTTGTATTGATGAAACACTGAATTCAGTCGACGGAATTGAGTAGTTTACGTATAGTGACGACAAAATTTCTCTCAGCCCTAAGGTGAAATGAATGAACATTAGCTTGATCGCTGCTTTAGCTATGGATCGGGTTATTGGCATGGAAAATGCGATGCCATGGACACTGCCGGAAGACCTGGCATGGTTTAAACGTAATACGGTCAATAAACCGGTGATCATGGGTCGTGTGACTTATGAATCTATCGGCCGTCCTTTGCCGGATCGCCTCAATATCGTGCTCAGCCGTACGCCGGGCGACGATGATCGCGTGGTCTGGGCTAAGTCTGTGGAAGAAGCACTGGCGATTGCACAGAAAGAAACTGACGGCGAAATCATGGTGATGGGTGGCGGTAAAGTTTACGGACAATTCCTGCCGCTGGCAGACCGTTTATACCTGACACATGTTGATGCGGAAGTCAGCGGAGATACTTATTTCCCGGACTATGAGCCGGATGAGTGGGACTCCGTGTTTATGGAATATCATGATGCGGATGAAGCAAACTCTCACGGTTTCTGCTTTGAAATCTTAGAGCGCCGCAAGAGCTGATTAATCAGTTGATTCGTATTATTTCATAAATAATATTAATACAAAAAAGCAGAGCCACCGGCTCTGCTTTTTTCTTGTCTGTGCCGGATACCCGGTCAGTCATCATCTTCATCCCGCACGGCAAAAGATTCCTGCCAGAAATAACAGCGATCTTCCCAGCGCAGCATAGTGAGCTGTCCACCCCAGCAACAGCCGGTATCCAGCGCATAAATGCCGCGTGGCGCGCCTTTCCCTTCCAGTGACGCCCAGTGACCAAAGGCCACACTGTAGCCTTCCGGCAGTTTTGACGGCAGGGCAAACCACGGTTTCAGCGGTGCGGAAACCTGATCCGGTTTATCCTTGCTGACCATATCCAGCTGTCCGCCGGGGAAGCAATAGCGCATCCGGGTCAGTGCATTGGTGGAAAAACGCAGACGCGGCAGGCCCGTCAGGGAAGGTGACCAGTCATTCGGCAAATCACCATACATGGCGTTAATAAACAGCGGGTAGGTATCACTGCTGAGAACGGCTTCCACTTCACGCGCACAGGTGACAGCGGTTTCCAGATCCCACTGCGGGGTGATCCCGGCGTGAGCCATGATCAGTTTTTTCTCATGATCGACCTGTAACATCGGCTGACGGCGCAGCCAGTTGATCAGTTCATCCAGATCCGGTGCGCTGAGCAGTTTATTCAGATGATCACGCGGTTTATTGCGGCTGATCCCTGCGTAGATCCCCAGCAGGTGAAGATCATGATTGCCGAGTACCAGCCTGACACAGTCTCCCAGGCTTTTGACATAACGGAGAACATCCAGTGAATCCGGGCCGCGGGCGACCAGATCACCGGTCAGCCACAGGGTGTCAGCCTGTGGATCAAAATCAGCCTGAGCCAGTAATGCGCGAAGTTCACGGTAACAGCCGTGAACATCGCCGATAAGATAGGTTGCCATAGAGAATCAGTGAATAAAGGTTGGTATTGCGAGCCGGAAAACAGGGACTTCACTGATGAAATCCGCACCCTCGTGATCCACCATAGTGTAGTAACCTTCCATGGTGCCCAGCGGTGTTTCCAGGACTGTGCCGCTGGTATAACGATACTCTTCACCGGGCCGGATCACCGGCTGTTCACCGATGACACCTTCCCCCTGAACTTCTGTCTGGCGGCCTTCACTGTTGGTGATACGCCAGTAGCGGCTGATAAGCTGCACAGGATCACGACCCAGGTTGCGGATAGAAACGGTATACGCGAAAACATAGCGTTCCGCATCCGGTTCAGACTGACTTTCGATATAGACACTCTGAACCTGAATACAAATTCTCGGGTCGTTATTCATGATGAATCCCCTATGAGGCGGGATGTTCCGCCAGGTAATTGGCCATCAGACAGTATTGCGCAACACTGATATTCTCTGCACGGGTGGCCGGATCAATACCCAGTTCAGTCAGGGTTTCCGGACTGAACAGATCACCTAAGCTGTTGCGGATAGTTTTACGGCGCTGGTTAAAGGCCTGAGTGGTCACCCGGCTGAGCAGTGCGACATCTTTCAGTACATACGGATTTTCGCGGTGCGGGATCAGGCGGACAACGGCTGAATCCACTTTCGGTGCCGGGCGGAATGCCGTCGGCGGCACATCCAGAACCGGTACGACCTGGCAGTAGTACTGCGCCATAACACTCAGACGGCCGTATGTTTTGCTGCCCGGACCGGCAACCAGACGGTTAACCACTTCTTTTTGCAGCATAAAGTTCATATCACTGATTGCATTAGTGAAAGTGAACAGATGAAACATCAGCGGCGTGGAAATATTGTACGGCAGGTTACCGAACACGCGCAGCGGCTGACCGCGCTCCTGTGCCAGCGCCGTGAAATCCACGGTCATGGCATCCTGCTGAATAATGGTCAGTTTGCTCTGTAAAAACGGATGGCTGGCCAGACGGGCGGCCAGATCACGGTCAATTTCAATGACCGTCATTTTGTCCATGCGATCGGCGACCGGCTCAGTGAGTGCAGCCAGTCCCGGCCCGATTTCAACAATCGCCTCGCCGGGTTGCGGGTTAATCGACGCGACAATGCTGTCGATAATAAATTGATCGGTTAAGAAGTTCTGCCCGAAACGTTTACGGGCAAAATGCCCCTGATGGACTCGTGTATTCATTGACTGTTTTTAATCATTGTAATCGCTAAATTTAATGCGGTGATAAAACTACCCGCATCTGCTTTGCCGGTACCTGCCAGTTCCAGGGCTGTGCCGTGGTCGACAGAGGTCCGGATAAACGGCAGTCCCAGCGTGATATTCACGGCACGGCCGAATCCCTGATATTTTAGCACAGGAAGGCCCTGATCGTGATACATGGCGAGCACGGCATCCGCACGCTCCAGGTATTTCGGCTGGAACAGGGTGTCTGCCGGCAGCGGACCTTCCAGGGAAATACCCTGTGCCCGCAGCTCATCCAGTGCCGGGATAATGGTGTCTATCTCTTCATGTCCCATATGACCGCCTTCCCCCGCATGCGGGTTCAGACCACAGACGATGATATGCGGCTGTGCAATACCGAATTTGGTGCGCAGGTCATGATTGAGAATGGTGATCACTTCATGCAGGCAGGTGCGGTCAACTGCGGCCGGAACCTGCAGGATTGGCAGATGTGTGGTGGCCAGTGCCACCCGCATTTCTTCCGTGGCCAGCATCATCACCACACGCTTGCAGTGGCTGCGGTCGGCGAAAAATTCAGTGTGACCGATAAACGGAATCCCGGCATCGTTAATAATACCTTTGTGCACCGGCCCGGTGATCAGTGCTCCAAATTCACCCTGCAGACAGCCGTCACAGGCGCGTGCCAGAGTTTCTGTCACATAAGCCGCATTTGCCACATTCAGCTCACCGGCAACCGCCGGGGCTTTCAGTTCAGCAGGCAGAATGGTCAGTGTTCCGGCGCGTTGCGGCTGACAGGCGGTATCCGGTGAATAAGGTTCAAGGGTGAGCGGCAGTGACAGGGCGTGTGCGCGTTGCTGCATCAGTTGCGGGTCGGCACAAACTACCAGTTTTACCGGCCAGTCGCGCTGTGCCAGCGCGACTGTCAGGTCAGGACCAACCCCGGCAGGTTCGCCGGGGGTAATAACGACAGGTTTCAGCTTATTTGTTACTGCCATCTGAAATTTCCACGTAAGCGCCGGCGCGCTGTTCCTGCATCCAGCTTTGTAATTCTTCACTGAATTTACGGTTAAACAGCATACGGTAGGCGCGATCTTTCTGAGCCGCTTCGGTCTTATCCACGTTGCGGGTATCTTCAAGCTGGATCAGATGCCAGCCGAAAGATGAACGGACAGGCTGACTCAGTTCGCCTTTTTTCAGTTTCATCAGTGCATCACGGAAAGCAGGGTCGTAGATATCAGGCATTGACCAGCCTAATTCACCGCCGCGCAGGGCAGAACCCGGATCTTCTGAGAATTGTTTTGCCGCAGCGTCAAAGGTGGTTTTGCCGCTTTTCACATCAGAGGCAATCTGCTGCAGTTTGCCGCGTGCCTGCTCATCGGTCACTATCGGTGAAGGTTTGATCAGAATATGGCGGGCTTTCACTTCAGTGACAGAAATCGGCTGATTGTTTCCGCGGACTTCATTCACGCGCAGAATATGGAAGCCGACACCGGAACGTACCGGCCCGACAATTTCACCGCTTTTGGCAGACTGAAGACGTTCAGCAAACAGACCCGGCAGTTCCTGTAAACGGCTCCAGCCCATGTTACCGCCTTTCAGCGCCTGCGGATCGGCAGAATAGGTAATCGCCAGTTTACCGAAGTCCGCGCCACGCTGAAGTTCGTTCATAATGGTGGTGACTTTTTCTTTCGCGGTATTCATCTGCGCTTCTGTCGGATTTTCCGGCAGCGGGATCAGGATGTGGCTGATGTTCAGCTCAGTATCCGCAGCATTCTGGGTACTGATCAGATTTGCCAGGGACTCAACTTCCTGAGGCAGAATCACCACACGACGGCGGACTTCGTTATTACGGACTTCCGCCATCATCATTTCTTTGCGGATATCGCTGCGGTATTTGTCGTAGCTCATACCGTCGCGCTGCAGACGCTCTTTCATCTGGGCCGTCGTCATATTGTTCTGACGGGCGATATCTTCGATAGCACCATCAACAGCCTGGTCAGGGATAGTGATTTGCATCTGTCCGGCCATCTGCATCACGATGTTGTCCATGATAAGACGTTCAAGAATCTGCTGACGTAATGTTGCCTGATCCGGAATCTGCTGACCGGCATTGCGGGCATTCATCGTGACAGTCTGAAGCATATTATTGACATCACTCTCCAGAACCACACCGTTATTGACCACTGCCGCGACTTTATCAAGCTGCTGCGGTGCTGCAAATGATGCTGTGCTTGCCGTGAACATCAGGCTGAGAATGAGTGTTCTCCAGTTTTTCATAAGTATCCCATCATGTTTCGTATCGCCGTACCACCGGTACGGCATGTGAAAATTGTGTCAGCTCAGGCGGTTAAAATGCCGGGACATACGGCAGAATACCACGTTCAAGCATTTTCTGACTGCCCAGACTGTAATTGCTGCTCATACCGCGTAATTCGATATTAAACGTGATTTTATTGTCGTATTCACTGGCATCATTTTTCCAGTCGATAATCTTACGTTCGTAACCGACGTTTGCCGCCCAGCAGCAGGTATTATATTGCAGACCGACTAACTGGCTGGCCGGCTGGCTCTCTTTGGTGTCATAGTAATACTGACCGACAAAGGCCCACTGCTCGGCAACCGGCCAGCTGGCGACGATACCGACCTGAGAGATACCTTTCTGGTTCGGGGGCGTAACATAACCTCCGCCGTACTGAGTATGCTGGCGCATTGCCTGAATATAGTCCCGGTCCACATAGCGGTAGTTCAGCTGAATCAGACGCTCTGCATCCTGGCGGTACTCCATCGTGGTATTCGACATGGAGACACTGCCCAGACGGCGGTCATACTGAATACCGCCTTTCAGACCCCAGTTGTCGTTATAACGCCACATGGCATCTCCGGCCCAGACCATCGAACCGGTTTCATCTTTTTCATCCACAACCGTTTTTTGAGAATCACCGGTACGCGGACGTTCAAAGTAGTAGATTTGACCCACAGAAACGTTAAATCGTTCAACTAATTCATCATCATAAATCCGGCTGGTTACCCCGGTGGTCACCTGGTTGGCAGAGGCAATACGATCCAGCCCACTGTACATACGGTCACGGAACAGGCCGCTGTAGCTGGACTGCATCAGGGTGGAGTCGAAGTTATTGATGTTATCCTGATTTTTATACGGGACATACAGGTACTGCGCACGCGGCTCTAATGTCTGGGTGAAGCTCTCATTAAAGAACATAGGCCGCTCGAAGATCATCTTCGCATCAGCTTTAAACTGCGGCAGCACACGGGTAACATTTTTTTCCAGCCCGGCGTTATTCGGTGTATCAGGAATGTCCTGATCATAATGAGTTGCCATCAGCTTCGCTTCAGTATTGAAGCTGGCCCAGCCGTTAGACAGCGGCAGATTAAGGGTTGGTTCCGCATGCAGACGGGTGGCATCCGGATTATTTTTACCCACGCTGGTAAAGCGGGCGACCTGACCATAGGCGCGGAAATCAAACACACCGAGGTTGTTTTTATAATAGTTGAGATCCAGCTGCGGCTCAGCACGGTAGGATGTCGCGTTATCATTATTGGTCAGGATCTGGAACTGTTTGGCCGTAACGGTGGCATTCCAGTTTGACTTGCGGATACCTACTGCCAGTTTCTGTGTGGCATAACCGTCAGTGGAGTTACCGTAAGCGGATGTAAAATCAGTAAAATAGCGCGAATCGCTGACTTTGGTGTAGTCAGAAGAGAACCACCAGTCCTGTGCGAATGATCCGTTGTGACCCCAGTAGAATAGCCAGCGGTCATTCGAATCACGTTTCGCCCATTCTGCATTACCGCCGGCGTCTTTATCTTTCTTGTACTGCTCATCATCCAGCAGGAAATCGAATGCCAGTGTGCCTGCACCGAACTTAGTGAGGTAACGGAATTCGTTATCCATTTTCAGACCACGTTTACTGAAGTAATGCGGCGTGAAAGTGGCATCATAATTCGGGGCCATATTCCAGTAATACGGCAGGGTAAATTCCAGACCGGATGATTTGGAATAGCTGCCGTTCGGGATCAGAAAACCGGAGCGGCGTTTATCACCGATCGGTAACTGGAGATACGGGCTGTAAAATACCGGAATATTGGCGACGCGGAAGCGGGCATTCCAGATTTCCGCAACCTGCTCTTCCCGGTCAATAATGACTTCAGAACCTTTGACGCTCCAGCTGTCATTGCCCGGCAGACAGGAGGTAAAGACCCCGTTTTCGAGGATGGTATAACGGTTGTCGCCGCGGAGTTTCATTTTGTCGGCATCACCGCGGCCCTGGCGGCCGACCATCTGATAATCGCCTTTCTCAACATCAGCATCGTTATTGTTGAGATTCATCCGGGCTTCAGGGCCTTTCAGACGAATTTGCGGATCAGAATAGCGGACATCACCGGTCGCTGTCGCAATGCGCACAGGATCAGTTTCTTCGCCGCTCTGAGTGACTTCCACTTCGTTCGCTTTCAGATTCTGGTTACCTGAGCGGATATCGACACCACCGGTATATTTTACCGCACGCGGATATTCGCCTGACATACCTTCTGCAGTGATATTGACAGGAAAATCACCGGCTTCCCCGTCAACAACCGGCTCATCATATACCGGAACGCCCAGCATACATTGCTCGGCAAGAGTGGCGGCTTGTGCAGCCTGACTGTATAGCGCTGCCCAGATAATGGTGGCCAGCAGGGTTGGATAACTCTTCTTCATAAGTATGTCTGCAATTCCGTCCTCGGTAGCACATTGCCCGAACGCCAAAAGCCTAATTTACACGAAAAAAGAGCGTGCGTGAAACACGTTCACGTATCCAAATGGCGTTAGGCATCGTACAGAATGGGTAGTATGATAATGCAAAATTGCGCCAGGGGCATTGTTGAATTGAGGAGTATATGCACTATTTGGGAAAAATCATCGGAATTTTATTAGGTATGGCATCCGGGGCCGGTTTTTGGGGCATTTTTCTCGGTTTTCTTATTGGTCATGCGATTGATAAAGTCCGCAGTCAGCAATTGGGTGGCTCATTTAGCAACAATCAGTCCAGACAGGCACTCTTTTTCACTACCACTTTTCAGATCCTCGGGCATCTGACCAAATCAAAAGGTCGTGTGACAGAATCTGATATCTATCTGGCTACCGCGCTGATGGATCGCATGCAGCTGCACGGCAGTGCGCGGACGCAGGCTCAGAATGCGTTCCGTGAAGGTAAAGCGGCCGGTTTCCCGCTGCGTGATGCATTACGTCAGTTACGCCGTGCCTGCTACGGGCGGGCGGATTTGCTGCGCATGTTTCTGGAAATCCAGATCCAGGCGGCATTCGGTGACGGCGAACTGCATCCGAATGAGCGGCAGGTACTCCTGGTGATAGCCGAAGAGCTGGGTATTCCGCGTCATCAGTTTGAAAATGTGCTGGCAATGATGCAGGCGCAGATGCACGGCGGAGCACAAAGCGGCAATTGGCAGCAGCAGTCTCAGCAGGGCTATTACCGTGATCAGACCGCCGATCTCGCCGCCGCTTACCGGGTGCTGGGTGTGAATGAAAGCGATGACAGTACCGTCATCAAACGCGCCTACCGCAAGATGATGAGTGAGCATCACCCGGATAAACTGGTGGCGAAAGGATTACCACCGGAAATGATGGAACTGGCGAAAGAGAAAGCTCAGTCTATTCAGGCAGCATATGATCTCATTAAAAAAGAGAAAGGCTTTAAATAATCCGGTATAAAACGGTTTTTAAGGTGTAAAACGTGTTGCCGGGAAAGTGCAGAGCGGATCATATTCTTTTCATATAATTGCTATAAAATATAAATGCAGTTGAAAAATTACGTAAATATTTTATTAAATATGTTAAGGATATGATCCATGGCCAATACCCGTGTTCTTATCGGAGTAGCGGGATTAGCACTTTGCCTGATTCTTGCCTCAATGAATTCGGTGACCGTGTTAATCCACTAAAAATCTGATTTACAAGTAAAATGCATCGGCCTGCCGTTTGCCGGATGTGTGACAGACAGCGCCTCTGCATGAAGCTGCAGCCGGGGCGCTGCGGCTCTTGCCTCATCATGGGCATAAAAACGGTCGCCAAGAATCGGGTGTTCCAGCGCCAGCATATGCACCCGCAACTGATGAGAGCGTCCGGTGACCGGAAACAGCCTTACCCGCGTGGCATTTTCTTCATATTCCAGTACTTCATAGCCTGTCTGTGCCGGTTTGCCGGTTTCAAAACACACTTTCTGTTTCGGCCGGTTCGGCCAGTCACAAATCAGCGGTAAATCCACCATGCCGGTTTCCGGCTCCAGCCGCCCCCATACACGGGCAACATAGGTTTTTTTCGGCTCCCGTTCACGGAACTGCCGTTTAAGCTCCCGCTCAGCCGCTTTGGTCAGTGCGACCACAATAATACCGCTGGTGGCCATATCAAGGCGATGAACAGATTCGGCGGAAGGATAATCACGCTGAATGCGTGTCATCACACTGTCTTTATGTTCCGGTGCCCGGCCGGGAACGGAAAGCAGCCCGCTTGGTTTATTCACCACAATGATACTTTCATCCTGCCAGAGGATATTCAGCCAGGGATCAGCGGGAGGGTTGTAGGGTTCCATTAACATGGGGATCACCAAATCAGAGACCCGGCAGACAGTATCTGCCGGGATACAGGTTACTGATGCGAAACGACAATCAGGCGGATAGCATCAAGGCGCCAGTTAGCATCATCCAGATGTGACAGGATCTGCTGACGTTCTTCTTCAATGGCATCAAGCTCATCATCACGGATGTTCGGGTTAACTGATTTCAGTGCCAGCAGGCGGTTGTGCTCCTGAGTAAGGTGCTGATCTGCCATCGCTTTCGCTGCGGTAATCCGCTCACGGGCTTCACCGGCAACGACATCTTCGGACAGACGCAGAACCTGATGCACCTCGTTTTGCACCGCATTGACAAACTTACTGCCGGTATGACGGTTTACGGCATTCAGCTGACGGTTAAAGCTCTCAAATTCCACCTGTGATGCCAGGTTATTGCCTTTTACGTCCATCAGCAGGCGCACCGGTGTCGGCGGCAGGAAGCGGGTCAGCTGCAGGTTTTTCGGCGCCTGGGCTTCCACCACATAAATCAGCTCTGTCAGCAGCGTGCCGACCGGCAGGGCTTTATTTTTCAGCACGGAGACCGCGCAACTGCCGGTATCGCCGGACAGAATCAGATCCAGACCGTTGCGGATAATCGGGTGTTCCCAGCTGATAAACTGAGTGTCTTCGCGGGACAGCGCCTGTTCACGTTTAAAAGTGATGGTGCAGCCGTCTTCCGGCAGACCCGGAAAGTCCGGTACCAGCATATGATCAGACGGTGTCAGGGCAATCATGTTATCGCTGCGGTCATCCTGATTGATACCGACAATATCAAACAGATTCAGGGCAAAGGTAACCAGCTCGGTATCTTCATCCTGATCCGCGATTTCAGCGGCCAGCTCATTACCGGCTTCGCCGCCGTTGGAATGCATTTCCAGCAGGCGGTCACGACCCTGTTCCAGTTCCTGTTTCAGGGCATCATGGGTTTTACGGCATTCGGCGATAAACTCATCAAAACCACTGAGATCAGCCGGATTTGCCATCAGGTTAATCAGTGTGTCGTAATAGCGGTCATAGATGGTGCGGCCGGTCGGGCAGGTATACTCAAAGGCTTCCAGACCTTCATGGAACCAGCGCAGCAGCACAGCCTGCGCGGTATTTTCCAGATACGGAATACTGATCTGAATATCACGTTTCTGACCGATACGGTCGAGACGGCCGATACGCTGCTCCAGCAGATCCGGGTTAAACGGCAGGTCGAACATCACCAGCTGGTTGGCAAACTGGAAGTTACGGCCTTCAGAGCCGATCTCGGAGCAGAGCAGTACCTGTGCGCCTTCCTCTTCGGAGGCAAAGTAGGCCGCTGCCCGGTCGCGTTCCAGCAGAGACATATTTTCATGGAAAACAGCAGCATGAATACCTTCACGCTCACGTAACACCTGTTCCAGTTGCAGGGCGGTTGCCGCCTGGGCGCAAATCACCAGTACTTTTTCATTACGGTTTGCCAGCAGGAAGCCGAGCAGCCATTCGACACGCGGGTCGAAGTTCCACCAGGTGGCATTTTCGCCTTCAAATTCCTGATAAATCTGCTCCGGATAGAGCATCTCACGGGCTTTGACTTCGGTGGTTTTCTTGCTGCCCATGATCCCGGCCACTTTAATTGCGGTCTGATACTGTGCCGGCAGCGGCATTTTAATCGCTTTCAGTTCGCGGCGCGGGAAGCCTTTCACACCATTACGGGTGTTACGGAACAGCAGGCGGCTGGTACCGTGCCTGTCCATCAGCATGC
The DNA here is from genome assembly GCF_032989665.1 of Morganella sp. BCCO 40_0007. Classification (NCBI taxonomy): domain Bacteria; kingdom Pseudomonadati; phylum Pseudomonadota; class Gammaproteobacteria; order Enterobacterales; family Morganellaceae; genus Morganella; species Morganella sp. BCCO 40_0007. The sequence goes on from NZ_JAVBIN010000009.1 coordinate 139,059, forward strand.
TGATAAGCTCACGGCGGGCATTTTCACCGTCTTCGGTGTCCGTATTGGCTGCTTTCAGCAGCGGCTCAATATCCTGTTCGGCGATCAGATCGTGAACAGCATTCTGCTGGTCTTTGGTCAGCGGTGCGCGGTCGAGCAGCAGCGTGACAGCATCGGCAACCGGCTGATATTTCTGCTGTTCGTCAACAAAGGTTTCAAAGTCATGGAAACGGTTCGGATCCAGCAGACGCAGGCGTGCAAAGTGACTCTCCATGCCCAGCTGTTCCGGGGTGGCAGTCAGCAGCAGTACAGACGGAATGCTTTCCGCCAGGGTTTCAATCACCTGATATTCGCGGCTTGGTGCATCTTCACTCCAGACCAGATGGTGTGCTTCATCCACCACCAGCATATCCCATCCGGCTTCAGCAAGGTGCTCAAAACGCGGCTTGCTTTTGCGGACAAAATCCAGTGAGCACAATACCAGCTGTTCGGTTTCAAACGGATTGTCACTCTCATGCTGCGCTTCGGTATAACGGCTGTCATCGAACAGCGAAAAACGCAGATTGAAGCGGCGCAGCATTTCCACCAGCCACTGGTACTGGAGGCTTTCCGGTACGACAACCAGGACACGCTCGGCACGTCCGGCCATTAACTGCTGATGGATAATCATCCCGGCTTCAATGGTTTTACCCAGACCGACTTCGTCCGCCAGCAGAACACGCGGCGCGTGGCGTTTGCCGACTTCATTGGCAATAAACAGCTGATGCGGGATCAGGCTGGCGCGGATGCCGCGCAGGCCGCTGGTGGCACGGCGGTATTCTTCGCTCAGAAATTTGCGGGCACGATAGCGCAGCGCAAAACGATCCATGCGGTCAATCTGACCGGCAAACAGACGATCCTGAGGTTTATTGAAAGTCAGTTTACTGTCGAGAAACACTTCGCGCAGGCGGACATTATCTTCACCGGTATCAGTACGTTGTCCGGTATAGGTTAATAATCCGTCGCTCTCTTCAACGGCGGTCACACTGAGCTGCCAGCCTTCGTGACTGGTGACGGTATCTCCTTCGTTAAACATCACGCGGGTGATAGGAGCATCGGCTGCGGCATAGAGACGGTTTTCACCGGTAGCAGGGAAAAGAAGGGTGATCATCCGGGCGTCGACAGATACAACTGTACCTAATCCCAGCTCGCTTTCAGTATCGCTTATCCAGCGTTGACCAAGAGTAAACGGCATATTTTTGGCTCGATTCTGTTATTCAGGGCTAATTAGACAAATGCTGTGGATATCATTACCGGTGATACAAAAACGGCGTTGCATTCACCGGAAAAAAAACACCGCCAGCCAGAACAGCAGCGTCAGCTGCATCATCCTGCTCCGGTGTTAAAAGCAGTAAAGGGGCGCTATGTTAATCCATAAGATCCGCATCGTCACCTGTAAAATGGCAAAATTAAAACGGCATCAATAATTGCCCGGTCAGCAATGTGGTGAAGTCATCCTCCAGGAAGGGCAGAATGGCATCGGCAATCGGCATCAGCTGTTTATTAATGTAATGCTCATAGTCCGGTGGTGCTGTCAGAATCTCCAGCGGCTGCGGTCCGGCGCGGGTAATGATATAGCTTATCCCGGCCCCGCGCTGATACTGCGGAGGACGGTTCATGCGGACATTATACTCGTCCGCCATCCTGGCTGCTTTGACATGAGGCGGCACATTACGCTGATAATCCGCCAGCGGGCGGCGCAGGCGTTTGCGGTAAACCAGCCGGTCGTCATAACGCCCGGCGAGTGTGTCACGGACATAATCGCGGATAAATTGCTGATACGGCATTTTATCGAAAATCAGCCGGTACAGGGTTTGCTGGAAATGCTGTGCCAGTGGTGTCCAGTCACTGCGGACCGTTTCCAGCCCGCGAAAAACTATTTTATCCCCGGAAAGCCCTGCATACCGTTTTTTGCTGCCGAGGTCTGTTCCGCGGATCGTCGGCATCAGAAAACGGCGGTAATGGGTTTCGTACTCGATTTCCAGAGCTGAGGCCAGCCCGTATTCATCCTGTAAATGCGTCTGCCACCATTGGTTGATCTCTTCTACCAGCCAGCGCCCGATACGTTGCGCATCCGCTTCAGTGTGAGCGCTTTTCAGCCAGACAAAGGTGGAATCCGTATCGCCGTAAATGACCTGATAACCCAGGGATTCAATAATGGTGCGGGTTTTGCGCATGATATCGTGCCCGCGCATGGTGACGGAGGACGTCAGGCGCGGATCATAAAAACGGCATCCTGCAGCCCCCAGTACACCGCAAAAGGCATTCATAATGATTTTCAGTGCCTGTGACAGCGGTTTGTCCCCGGCCAGTTTCGCCATATCCCGCTCATGCCAGATGCGGTTGACGATATCCGGCAGACAATTTATTTCCCGCGAAAAATACGCGCCTTTAAACCCCGGAACCGCCTGTTCCGGCGCGGAAAGACCTTCGATCATACCAACCGGATCAATCAGAAAGGTACGGATAATGGAGGGATACAGGCTTTTGAAATCCAGTACCACCACGGAGTCATATAATCCCGGGGCTGAATCCATCACAAAACCGCCCGGAATCGGTTCTCCGGGTTTTTCGCCGGGATCAGGTGCGACATAGCCTTTACGGTGCATCGGCGGCAGATAAAGATGAGTGAAGGCCGCGACAGATCCTCCCATGCGATCCGGTGCCAGGCCGGTTACCGCTGCCCGTGCCAGCAGGAATTCTGTCAGATGGGTGTGCTCAAAAATCCTGGTGACCAGACGGCAGTCCTGTAAGTTATAGCGCGCCAGTGCCGGTTTATCTTCGCGGAAACGGCGGTTGATCTCATCCATGCGGTCATACGGGGAATCACTGTCTTTGCCCTCACCGAGCAGCGCCTGAGATACCGCTTCCAGGCTGAAGGACGGAAACTGCCAGGTGGCTGCTTTCAGCGCATCGATGCCGTCAATAATCAGCCGGCCGGGCGCTCCGGCAAAAAATTGTCCGGGTTTGAAACCATGCTCCCGCCAGGAGAGCGGAGCGTTGTTACGGCCGAAAATCAGCGGGATCTGATACTTCTCTGCATGGCGCTGCAAAATGCGCAGATCAAACTGGATCAGGCTCCAGCCGATTATCATGTCCGGATCATGCTCTGCCAGCCACTGATTCAGGCGGTGAAGCAGATCCGGGCGGCGCGGGACATATTCCAGCGTGAAATCCGGATTGGTCAGTGGTGTGCCGTTTTCCGGGCCGAGCATAAAAACCGTGTCGGCTCCGCAACCGGAGAGCCCGATCGAGTAAAGATCACCGAATTCAGTGGTTTCAATATCCAGAGACACGATTTTCAGCGGCGGGCGGTAATCCGGATGCGGCTTCATCAGAACATGGCCATCCGCCTGCGGCTGTACCCAGACAGCAGCGGTGATAAAGCGCTCCATCAGGTAGCGTTCACAGGGGCGGATATCCGCTTCATAAAGGCGGAGATGCTGTTCGCCGAGTTGTTTTTCCAGCTGTTGTAACTGGCGGTACTGACGACAGTAAACGGCGCTGACATCATCCTGATGAAAATCGCGCAGCGGACGCGCTGCCAGTGTGGCGCCGGGGATGTTATTAATCAGCGGGCGGCTTTCCGCCAGTTCCCGGTGCGGGACAAACCCGACAGCCTGTTGCAGCGGAACAGAGACATGCCGCGGCCCGTTATCCGTCGCCAGCCAGTAACTGACCGCAATTCCGCGCGGGGTATCAGACCAGTGACGGGTCAGAATAAAACCGGCTTCCGCCGGTGCTGCCACCTGACGGGAGGGGAAACTGTTGTGCCCTGCCATCATTGTTGTCCGTTCCGCTGAAAAAAATAACTATAGCAGAGTGGTGTGGATATATACAGTATTTAAGGTGCGATTTGCGGGCGGATACCGAGGATTTGTGCCTGCGGAACGTTACCGCTGACCAGTGCGGCGGTACTGCCGTCAAACGCAATGGTACCGTTATCCACGACCATTGCACGGGGGGCAATTCTGGCTGCGTCATCGGTATTGTGGGATACCATCATCAGCGTCAGTTGCCGTTCTTCACAGATGGTTTCCAGCAGTGCCAGCATTTCATTGCGCAGAGCCGGATCCAGTGCGGAAAAGGGCTCATCCAGCAGTAAAACCGGTTGGGAGCGCACCAGGCACCGTGCCAGCGCCACCCGCTGACGCTGGCCGCCGGAAAGCTGTGACGGCAGACGCCGGAGCAGTGGTGTCAGTGAAACCTGTTCAGCGATGTGTTCCAGCTGTACTTTCTGCGCCGCATTCAGTTTCATTCCGGGATGAAAACCGAGAGCGATATTCTGCTCTGCGGTCAGGTGAGCAAACAGATTATTTTCCTGAAACAGCATAGATACCGGACGCCTGGCGGGCGGTGTCCGGGTGTGATCTTCGCCATTGAGCCGGATAGTGCCGCTTTCGGCAAACTGAAAGCCGGCAATCAGTGACAGCAGTGTACTTTTACCTGCCCCGCTCGGGCCTAGGATGGCAATTTTCTCTCCGGCAGTAACTGAGAAATCAAAATTCATTGTCTGTTGCTGATAGCGGTAATGAATATGATCAAAATAAATCATGGGCGTTTCCCCGGCAGACGTTCCAGAATGGTAAACAGCCCGAAACAGAGTAAAAACAGTATCAGTGCGGTGACTGCGGCATCCGCATTGCGGTAAGCGCCGATCTGCTGATAAAGATAGAACGGCAGTGTGCGGAAATCTTCATTACCGAACAGGGCTATCACACCAAAATCCCCGACAGACAGCACGCTGGCAAAGGCAACAGCTTGTGCCAGCGGGTTACGCAGCGCCCGCAGTTCAATCAGTTTCAGCCGGTTAAATCCGGCGATATTCAGAGAGAGACAAAGCGGATTATAGCGCTCAGCCAGGTCGCGCATCGGGTTATCCAGTACTTTCAGTGCATAAGGAACAGCCATCAGTGCATTGGTCAGAATAACCAGCCCGTAAGGGAGAGCCCCCAAATCTGTGGTGCCGGTTGTACTGTTGAGCAGCAGGAAAAAGCCGGTGGCCAGCACAATTCCCGGCATCGCGAGGATCACCAGCCCGGAGAGTTCCATAGCCTGTCCGGCTCTGACTGCCTGCCGCAGCCGTAATTCACGGCTGCTCCACAGCAGCATCATGGTGAGCAGCACACAGATAAATCCCGAGGCCAGCGCAATACCGAGTGAGGTGAAAAATGCCCGCCACAGTGCCGGTTGCTGCAATACCGGCAATAATCCCGGATTCAGACCATCAGCAATGATGGCAAAAAACGGCGGCAGCAGAAACAGCAGGGCACAGAGGATAATCAGGCCGTCAGATAATTTACGCAGCGGTGTATCCTGCGGATTGCGCCATTGCAGCGATTGGGTAAAGCCGACAGAAAAATGGCCGGACAAACGCTGGCTGACGAGCACCAGCCCGATACAGCACACCAGCTGGATCAGTGCCAGCAGCGCAGCACGTCCGATATCAAAGTCATAATTCAGTGCCTGATAAATGGCCAGTTCAATGGTCGTTGCTGCGGGACCGCCGCCGAGTGCGAGCACCGTGGCAAAACTGGCAAAACAGAGCATAAAAATCAGCGCGGCGGTCGGTAGTAACTGACGCCGCAGATAAGGCCATTCCACAATCCGGAAATGCTGCCATTCATTCATATTGAGCTGAGCGGCGAGCTGTCTCTGCTCCGTGGCTATATTATCGAGCTGCTGATACAGCATCCGGGTGGCAAGCGGCATATTAAAGAAGATATGCGCCAGCAGAATGCCTTGTAACCCGTACGGGGAGAAGGAATAATCCAGATCCAGAAAACCGGAAATATGTGCCAGCCAGCCGTTACGTCCGTAAACCGATAAAATACCGAATACAGCCACCAGTACGGGCAGCACCAGTGTCATCGCACACAGCCGCAGAAAAACGCCCCGCCCCGGAAAACGGCGGCGCCAGAGTGCCCGGGCCAGAAAAACAGCCGGAATAACAGAAAACAGAGCGGATAAAAAAGCCTGCCAAAAGGTAAAGCGGACAACATGCCACAGATAGCTGTCATCCCAAATCTGCTGCCAGTCTGTATCCGGTGTATTAAACCACAGCGCCCCGAAGGCACTGACAGCAACAACCAGCAGGAGACCGGACGCCAGTGCGCCCGGTATCAGATATGCGCCAATCAGCGACTGACTGCGTTTTGCCATATCCGTATCCACTGATTGCGCTCTTTCGCCACTTCTTTGGCGTCAAATTCCAGCGTTTTGGCCGGTTTCGGCATTTTGTCGTAAACCGGCGGCAGCGGCATATCAATCACAGGATACATCCAGTTGGTGGCCGGCAGGGTTTTCTGGAAATCCGGGGTCAGCATAAACTGCATAAACTGCTCCGCCAGTGCCGGGTGTTTTGAGGAGGCCAGTACACCGGCCATTTCCACCTGAAGGTAATGCCCTTCCTCAAACAGTGCGGCAGCATAGTTATCTTTGTTATCAGCCAGCATGTGATAACCCGGCGATGAGGTGTAGCTCAGCACCAGATCCGCTTCCCCTTTCAGGAACAGACCGTAAGATTCACTCCAGCCTTTGGTGACGGTCAGGGTTTTTTTCGCCATTTTAGCCCACTGCGCTGCCACATCATCCCCGTAGAGTTTTTCCATCCACAGCAGTAATCCCAGCCCCGGTGTGCTGGTGCGCGGGTCCTGATAAATAATGGTCAGCTTCTGATCGCTGTTAAGCAGCTCTTTCATGCTTTTCGGCGGGTTAGGCAGCGTGTCTTTGTTGTAGATAAAAGCAAACCAGCCGTAGTCATAAGGAATAAAGGTTTCGCTTTCCCATTTGACCGGCAGCACCAGTTTTGACTGATCGACATTGCTTTCTTTAAACAGACCGGTATCCAGTGCGGCCTGCATCAGGTTGTTATCCAGCCCTAAGATGATATCTGCCTGTGATTTTTTACCTTCCATCCGCAGACGGTTCAGCAGTGTCACGCCGTCACTCAGACCCACGAGTTTCAGTTCGCAGTTGCATTGTGCCTCAAAGTTTTTCTTAATTTCCGGCCCCGGTCCCCATTCAGCCACAAATGAGTCATAGGTATAGATAGTCAGAACCGGCTTGCTGTTATCTGCCGCCGCCTGGAAAGAGAACAGTGCGGCAAGACCGCCTGCAATAATGTGTCTGGTCAGTTTATGTAACACTTTGCGCTCCTGTAAGAGAAGGATTGGCAAAGGATCTGAGTGCAGCGTGATGGTAACAGACTGTGCTGTCAGCAGTGGCGGCTCAAATCCCTACGCCGGTATTAACCGGATCAGGTTCCTCGGGTGTTATCTCAGCAACACCGGCCGGAAAGCCGTTGCTGCACCCCGTTGAGAGAGGAATAGTGTAGTGTTTTTCCCGGGAATTTGCCACCGCCCGCAACCGTTAATACCGTATGTTGCTTTTCATCCGTCAGAGCCGGAAATGCGGCGGGCTGAAGGATTTTGAGTGCAGAGGTTTACCCCATGATGGGAGTGTGAAACAATTGGCTATCTTTCAGTTTTTTTCTGAGGTAGTCGAGTGATTGATGATGATGGCTACCGCCCGAATGTCGGGATTGTAATTTGTAATAAGGAAGGCCAGGTTTTATGGGCCCGCCGCTACGGACAGCACTCGTGGCAGTTTCCTCAGGGAGGTATTAATCCCGGCGAGTCACCGGAACAGGCCATGTACCGTGAGTTGTATGAGGAAGTTGGTTTAACGCGTAAAGATGTGCGTATCCTGGCGGTAACCCGCAACTGGCTGCGCTACAAATTACCCAAACGTTTGGTGCGTTGGGATACCAAACCGGTTTGTATCGGCCAGAAGCAGCGCTGGTTTTTACTGCAGCTGCTCTGCGAGGACAAAGAGGTCAATGTGACCCGCAGTAAGTCGCCGGAATTTGACGGCTGGCGCTGGGTCACCTACTGGTATCCTGTTCGTCAGGTGGTCTCTTTCAAACGCGATGTGTACCGCCGCGTGATGAAAGAGTTTTCTTCCGTTGTGATGCCTGCCAACAGCGAAGCGACGGCTGTCCGGGCACCGTTTCCCTATCGTCGCCGGCGCCAGAATTAGGGGGAACGGATGCTGACGCGTTTACGTGAAGTGATTGAAAAAGTGGCTGCCGCCGCTGATCTCGCGGAAGCGCTGGAGCTTCTGGTTAAAGAAACCTGTCAGGCGATGGGAACAGATGTCTGTTCTATCTACCTGGCAGATAACCAGCATCAATGTTTTTATCTGATGGCAACGCAGGGGCTGAAAAAGCCCCGCGGCCGTGCTGTCAGTCTTGCTTTCGGCGAAGGCGTCGTCGGTCATGTCGGCCGCCGCGCCGAGCTTATCAATATTGCGGATGTCCGCGAACACCCCGGTTTTAAATATCTCCCTCAGGTAAAAGAAGACAATCTGCGCGCGTTTCTCGGTGTGCCGGTGGTTTACCGCCGTCAGTTACTGGGCGTGCTGGTGGTTCAGCAGAGAGAAAAGCGCCTGTTCAGTGAAACGGAAGAATCCTTTATTGTCACCCTGGCGATGCAGCTGGCGGTGCTGCTGGCGCAGGCTCAGACCAAAGGACTGTTCGGGCAGTTCCGTCAGACACGGATACAGGCAATCCCGGTTTCCTCCGGGATTGTGATGGCCTATGGCTGGGAAGATCGCTCGCAGCCTGTGCTGGAACATGTTTCGGAGGCATCGGCGCTGGATCGCGTACAGGAACGTGCCCGCCTGAATAAAGCGCTGGAGGATGCCACGGCGGAGTGCCGTCGTATCAGCAAGCGTTTTAATGCCGCATCACAAAAAGAGAGTGCAGCTATTTTCGATCTCTACTCCCATCTGCTGAACGACCTGCAACTGAAAAAGGGGTTGTACAGTATGGTGGAGCAGGGCTTTGTGGCGGAATGGGCCGTTAAAACGGTCATTGAACAATTTGCGGCCCGGTTTGCCGGGCTCCAGGACAGCTATATGCGGGAGCGGGCCGCGGATTTGCGTGCGCTCGGTCAGCGGCTGTTGTTCCATCTGGATGATAATTTTACCGGCAGCAACCAGTGGCCGGAACGTTTTGTGCTGGTGGCCGATGAACTGAGTGCCAGCCTGCTGGCGGAACTGCCGCAGGAACAGCTTGCCGGTGTGGTGGTGCGTGACGGGGCAACACATTCTCATTCCGCTATTCTGGTCAGGGCAATGGGAATTCCGGTTATCATGGGTGCGGATATTCAGCCGGAACTGCTGCACAACCGCCTGTTGATCCTCGATGGTTACCGGGGCGTGGTGTATATCGAACCGGAGCCGCTGATAGCCCAGGAATTCCGTCAGATTATTGAACAGGAGCAGGTTATCAGCCAACTGGCTGAGGATGAACTCAGCCGTTCCGCCGCACTGAAAAGCGGTGAACGGATCTCTGTTCAGCTGAATGCCGGGCTCAGTCTGAAATATGAGCAGAAAATCGTCAAAAGTATTGACGGTATTGGCCTGTACCGCACGGAAATACCGTTTCTGGTGCATAATGGTTTTCCGTCAGAAGAAGAGCAGAAAATCCGTTATCAGGATATGCTGCAACTCTTTGCCGGGAAGCCGGTTGTATTGCGGACACTGGATATCGGTGCGGATAAACAACTGCCGTACATGCCTATCAGTGAGGAAAACCCGTGTCTGGGCTGGCGCGGTATCCGTGTGATGCTGGATCAGCCGGAGATTTTTCTTATCCAGCTGCGTGCTATGCTGCGGGCTAATATCGGGCTGAATAATCTGAAGATATTATTCCCGATGATTTCCGGGCTCGCTGAGGTTGAAGAGGCTATCCGCCTGCTTGACCGCGCCTGTGAGGAAGTCTCGGCACTGACCGGGGAAACGGTGAAACGTCCGCCGGTGGGTGTGATGCTGGAAGTACCGTCATTGTTATTCATGCTGCCGGAACTGAAACAGTATATTGATTTTATTTCTGTCGGCACGAATGATTTAACGCAGTATCTGCTGGCGGTTGACCGGAATAATACGCATGTTGCGCCACTCTATGACTCGCTCCATCCGGCGGTATTGCGTATGCTGCATTTTGTCCGGACAGAAACCACACGGCTGGGAATTCCGGTCTCTGTCTGCGGGGAAATGGCAGCAAATCCGTTAGGTGCAATGATCCTTATTGGTTTAGGATATCGCCGGCTGAGTATGAACGGGCGGAGTATCCCGCGTATTAAGTATCTGTTGCGGCATCTGGATGCCGCAGCGCTGGAGCCGCTGATGGCATCATTGCTGGATGCACAGACAGCGGCTGAGATCCGTGAAAAAGCGGAACTGTTTATTGAGAGCAAGGGACTGGAACAGCTTATCCGCGGCAGTGCTTAACCGCACATCCTGCGTAATGAGTCGGTTTCGTCCTTACAGTCATATATCCCGGTCTGCGGCGGGCAGAGCAGCGCCTGCGGCCGGATACAACACACAGTGTGAGGTACGATGAGTAACACTTATCTGGCATTTCCGGATTTTGATCCTGTTATTTTTTCTGTGGGGCCGGTGGCGTTACGCTGGTACGGGCTGATGTATCTTGTCGGGTTTGTGTTTGCCATGTGGCTGGCCAACCGGCGGGCAGATAAACCGGGCAGCGGCTGGAAACGCAGTGAAGTTGAAACACTGTTATATGCCGGATTTGTCGGGGTTTTCCTGGGCGGCCGTATCGGTTATGTTCTGTTTTATAACTTCCCGCTGTTTGCGGAAAACCCGCTGTATCTGCTGAAAGTCTGGGACGGCGGTATGTCATTCCACGGCGGTCTGATGGGCGTTATTATCGCAATGTGGTGGTTTGCCCGCCGCACGAAGCGCCATTTCTTACAGGTAGCTGACTTTGTGGCACCACTTATTCCGTTTGGCCTTGGTATGGGGCGTATCGGTAACTTTATTAACGGCGAATTGTGGGGGCGTGTAACACTCGATACGCCATGGGCCATTCTGTTCCCGACCTCTTACAGCGAAGATGTGAAACTGGCTGCGGCTGACCCTTCTCTGATGCCGGTACTCGAGCAGTATGGTGTGTTGCCGAGACACCCGTCGCAACTGTATGAAATGCTGCTTGAGGGGATTGTCCTCTTTATCATTCTGAATGTGTTTGTCCGTAAATCCCGGCCGATGGGCAGCGTGTCCGGACTGTTCCTGATCGGTTACGGTCTGTTCCGTATTATTGTGGAATTCTTCCGCCAGCCGGATGCCCAGCTTGGTTTATTCAGCGGGATCAGTATGGGACAGATTCTGTCTGTACCGATGATTATTGTGGGGGTGCTGATGATGGTATGGGCATATAAATGTCCGGGGCATAAGAAGCAGACTGATACCGGAAAACAGAATACACCGGAATAGAACCGATTTTAGTATTTAGTGAGTAACAAAAAACTGCATCGTAACTGATGCAGTTTTTTTATGCGCAGCTGTTTAATGGTTTCTCAGACAGAGAACGGATATTTAATCGGATCGTGGTGCTGGTAATCTGTCACCGTAAAGTCATCGGTGGTAACCCATGTCATCAGATCATCCAGTGTTTTAATCTCAGGATTAATATGAAGTTTCGGTGATGCAAATGGTTTACGTGCAATTTGTACATCACGCATTAATTCTAATTGATCTTCATATAAATGCAGATTAACCACTTTGTGATAAACCTTACCGCATTTCAGTCCGGTTATCTGAGCCATAATCGCAAGCAGGAAATAACATTGCGGTGCATTGAAAACATAACCCAGTGCATAATCACAACTTCTCTGATAACTGTTTAAATATAATGTTCCGTCAAGAACTGAGAAGTGATGCATAAACATACATGGTCTCAGACAACCCTGATCAAATTCACCCGGATTCCAGAAGGAGATAATTTCACCGCGGTCATCAATTCCTTTTTTTAAATTATTATATACTTTACGGAGTTGATCGAAGGTATTTTTTCTCAGTTCATTAATCAGGTTATTAACACCTTCTTTATCTCCGGCATCACTTAATGATAATAATAAATCATACTGTGTGTCTGTCGGGGATATTTTCAGCTGACGTCCCTGAACACCATAAACACGGCCCATATCATCCTCACCTTTACGGTTCGGGTTTGCCAGCCAGTCGGCGTTTTCATTTGCGTTGGCATTCCAGGTATTACACCCGATGTCTCTGAACTGTGAGGCATTGTCATATCCGCGTAAGTAACCCAGCATTTCCGCAATAGCGGCTTTCCAGAATGCTTTGCGGGTGGTTACCAGCGGGAACTCATTCTTGTCAACGTGGTAAGTGAAATCGGCATTAATAATTGTCAGACATCTTTTACCTGTCCGCTTATTTTCAATCCATTTCCCTTCCTCCAGAATCCGCTTTGCAATGTCTAAATATTGTTCCACTTTTGTTTTCCTGTTGACGCAGTATATGATCTTAATATTATAGCATTGTTTTTATTCATTTCATATAAAATAATGTTTCTTTGATTTTGTCAAAATAGATTTTATTCTTTTTGTTAATTTAATTAATGGCATATGTATATTAATTTTATTTTCTAATAATTTATTATTTATATTAAATGGTTTCGAAATTAATAATAATTCCCGAATCACCGGCACTGAGAATGAGCTGTTTTAAATACAGTGCCGGTGATCGGTTTTTATATTGGGTAATATCCGGATTGTTAAAGAGCGGTGATATCTGCTCTTTTTAGCGTCTTCGTTTTTTTCACGCCAGACTTTTTTTCAGGAAGATGATTTTTTTCCGCATAACAGGAAGAACGGATGTGTATTTGCAGTGCCATGCAGATATTTTTTCCTGTTGTATCGCATATTTTCAGGTTCTGCCTTTGCGGAAGTGGTAAACGCGTTATTTTTTCAGCAGAGAACGGAAACGGATAACCACATGCAGAAACACATGCGAAAAGAGCGGGGGATATCGCTGATGGAAGTCATTATTGTTTTATTTATTATGGCATTACCAGTTTCATTTGTTCATATGTCATGGGAAAGCTACAGAGAACGGCGTTATCTGACAGAAACAGCAGCATTGTTTCATCAGTATCTCAGCAGCCATAAGCTGAAAGCAACGTATCTGAATGAAACCCGGAAAATAGCCGTTATTTTCGGTGAGAAAAGCCGGGCCTGTCATCAGGTATCCGCAGCGCAGTGCGATAGTGATACAGAAGCGTTCATTCCTGCACAGGGCGTTCGTATTGTTTCCGGCACCACGGATATGGTGCAGTTCTGGGGAACCCGGCATACCGCCTCTGCCGCCGGTTTTGTGCTGGAAAATCCACAGGGACAGATAAAACTGATTATCTCGGCTCCCGGCCGTATCCGGTTGTGTACGCCGGGGCGGCTATCAGGTGTGCCGTCATGCTGAATAAAATACGGGAGCAGGGATTCCTGTTATTTGAAATGCTGGCGGCGATGGCTGTCAGTACGATTATCCTGGTCACGGCAGCCCGGTTTTTTCCGGCTCTGGGGCAGGATGTACTGAACACATACCGGCAATATAAGCTGGATACCATTATGCGTGAAACGCTTCTGAGGCTGGAAAAAGATCTCCGGAGGACAGCCTTCTGCCGGGGGCATTGTCAGGGCAATCCGCTGCAGATTGCGGCGAAGCCGGGCGAGACCAGGAGCAGCTGCATTATAGTTGCTTACGATCTCAATCATAATGGCCGCTGGGAACGTAATGTCCGGAAAACCGGGGAGCATTTTGGCTACCGTCTGAATAAACAGGCAATTGAATGGACACGTAATGCCCTCAGTTGCCGGGAATCCGGCTGGGAAAAAGTCACCGATAACCGCTATGTGGCTGTTTCCCGGTTTTTGGTCACACCGGTGACATTGTACGGAAAAAATGGTCTGCACTTAACCCTGACACTTACCGGACTGGATATGCCCTTAATACAGCGAACCGGAGAAAGCCTGATTGTTATGCCGAATTACCACCTGTAATCCCTGCAGGGAAAAAGCGGATAGCTCAGCGGGAAATACGTTGCTGCTGATGATAATGCTGCTGCTGGGGGTTTCACTGATGATGTTATCGGTTCTGCATCGCTTTTATCAGACAGAGTGGCGTAACAGTCAGGATGAAACTGAATTTTACCGTGCGGATGCCGGTGCGGCGTCTGCTCTGGAGTGGGGACTGACGCAGGACTGGTCGCGGAAAACATTGAATGAAATACCATTTTACTGCCGGACAGCACCGGACCCGGCGCTGAAAAGTTGTTTGCGGCGGCTGAGAGCAAATAAGCTGTTATTGCAGGGCAGCCGGTTTTCTTCCCGGTTTGCACAAAATATCACGCATTATCAGTTGGTCAGCGCCGGGGAAGAAGGCGACAGAATGATATTAACGGCTCTGCCGCAGGGCTGGAGTGATTTTTGCCCGCCGGATTTAAAACCCGGTTGTCACCGGCACAGGGATACAGGAGAAAATAATGAATGAGCGCGGAATGTCGTTACCGGAAGTGATGCTTTGTGCCTTTATCTTTGCAATTCTGATTACCGGATTATTACGCTATTATCAGCTCCTGCACAGCGGAAAACACAGGCAGTACACGGATGTCAGTACGGTACGTCATCTGCATCAGATGATGCGTTTTACCACCGTTCCCGGGGCATTACGGCAGATGATGCAGGCACACTTGTCTCCCCGCCAGAAATGGGAAAGTGAGCAGGAAAATGTGTCACCGGGCTGTATTTCCGTTACTATCGGGCTGGTCTCCCCGGGAGAGCGCCGGTTAACCGCCGGAAGATGGCAATGTATGTAAGGACAGGACAATGTTTACGGTTTATCACTCCAATGATCTGGATCTGCTGAAAGACCTGATATGCCATATTATTGATAATGATAAAATCAATGATCCTTTTTGCCCTGAAACCGTGCTGGTGCAAAGCCCCGGCATGTCTCAGTGGCTGCAAATCAGTCTGGCGGAAAAACTGGGGATTGCCGCAAATATTACGTTTCCGCTGCCCGCAACGTTTATCTGGGATATGTTTACCCGCGTCTTGCCGGGTATTCCGAAAGAAAGTGCTTTCAGTAAAGGAGCGATGACCTGGAAACTGATGTCACTGCTTCCGCAGCGTCTTGATGATCCGGATTTTGCCCCGCTGCGCCATTACCTTGATGATGACGGCGATAAACGCAAGCTGCATCAGTTGTCCGGTCGTATTGCGGATTTATTTGACCAGTATCTTGTCTACAGGCCGGACTGGCTGACTGCGTGGGAAAATAATGAGCTGATTGACGGGCTGAGTCAGAATCAGTCCTGGCAGAAATGCCTGTGGCGGGATCTCCAGACTCTGACCCGCAGCCTGGGTCAGCCGGAATGGCATCGTGCCAATCTTTATCAGCGTTTTATTGACGTACTCAATGAAGGTGACCCGGCGGTGGTTGCCAATCTGCCGCCACGCCTGTTTATCTGCGGTATCTCTGCGTTACCGCCGGTCTATCTTCAGGCGTTGCGGGCGCTCGGACAGCATACCCATATCCATCTGATGTTTACCAATCCCTGCCAGTATTACTGGGGCGATTTACAGAGCCCGTCAGCACTCCGGCGTATGCTGGCACG
This sequence comes from Morganella sp. BCCO 40_0007, assembly GCF_032989665.1. NCBI lineage: Bacteria > Pseudomonadati > Pseudomonadota > Gammaproteobacteria > Enterobacterales > Morganellaceae > Morganella > Morganella sp. BCCO 40_0007. The sequence goes on from NZ_JAVBIN010000009.1 coordinate 154,576, forward strand.
CAAGCCGCAAAGCTATTGGGATAAAAAAGCCGTCAGCTGGTTTAAATCGGATGAGGATGCACCGTCACTGTTCGATTTTGAGGCTGACGGAGAGCAGAATACCGGTAACCCGCTGCTGGCGTCATGGGGACGTCCCGGGCGGGATAACCTGTTTTTTCTGGAAGATATTGAAGAAATCCATGCTATTAAAGCCTTTGTCGATCGCCCGGCAGATACACTGCTGTCCGCTGTCCAGCAGGATATCCTGAACCTGGAAGACGGCAGTGTGGTGGGAAAAAACAAAGAGGAATTTGCCACCAGCGAAGGGCGGCGGGTGATTGCGGATAATGACCGTTCCCTGACATTTCACTCCTGCCACAGCCCGCAGCGGGAAGTGGAGATTCTGCAGGACTATTTACTGAATCTGCTGGAAAACGACCCGTCACTGACTCCCCGCGATATTATTGTCATGGTGGCGGATATCGACAGTTATTCCCCCTATATTCAGGCGGTTTTCGGGCAGGGTAACGAAAACCGTTATCTTCCGTTTGCGATTTCAGACCGCAAAGCCCGGCAGGCACATCCGGTATTACAGGCGGTGCTGACTTTACTGGAATTACCGCAGAGCCGTTTCACTTCAGAACATGTTCTCAGTTTGCTGGAAGTCCCGGCAGTGGCACAGCAGTTCGGGCTGGATGAGAGCGACCTGCCGCTTCTGCGCCGCTGGGTCAGCGGATCTGGTGTCCGCTGGGGGCTGGATGATCAAAATATCGAATCTTTCTCACTGCCGGTTTTTGGCCAGAATACCTGGAAATTCGGACTGGAGCGCATGCTGCTGGGCTATGCAATGGCAGAGGATCAAGGTACCTGGCGCGGGATACTGCCTTATGATGAAGTTTCCGGTATGTCGGCGGACCGGGTCGGGCAGCTGGCTGCATTTATTGATACTTTACGGCAGTGGCAGAAAAAACTGAGTGAACAGCGTACACCGGCACAGTGGCGTGAAACCGGCTCTGAGTTGTTATCCGCATTTTTTATGACGACACCGGATACCGAACCGGTACTCAGTATGGTACTTCAGCAGTGGCAGCAGGTGCTGGAACAAGGCGTTAAAGCCTGTTATGACGGGGATGTCCCGCTTTCACTGATCCGCGATGAACTCTCTCTGCGGCTGGATGACGAAAAAATCAGCCAGCGTTTTTTATCCGGCGCTGTCAATTTCTGCACACTGATGCCGATGCGTTCTGTTCCGTTTAAGGTGATTTGTCTGCTGGGTATGAATGACGGTGTCTATCCGAGAACAATTCCGCCGCTGGGATTTGACCTGATGGCAGAAAAAAGCCGCCGGGGTGATCGTAAACGCCGCGATGATGACCGCTATCTTTTCCTCGAAGCGCTGGGGTCAGCAAAAGAATATTTATATATCAGCTATATCGGCCGATCTATCAGAGATAACGAAGAGCGGAACCCGTCAGTGCTGGTCAGTGAATTGCTGGAATATGCAGGGCTCAGCTTCTGTCTGGAAAAAGATCGCTTTACCGATCTGGATACCAGCCGGAAATCACTGGAAAATCATCTGATTGTCCGGCACACCCGTGTACCGTTTGCAGCAGACAACTACAGAGAAGGTGCTGAGTTTCAGAGTTTTGCACCACAGTGGTTACCGGCTGCATTGCGGCAGGGGGAAGCGCAGGGCGCGTTTAATGTCCCTGTTCAGTCAGAAGTGGTGACCGGCATCACGGTTGATCAGTTACTGCGCTTTTACCGGCATCCGGTCAGGGCATTTTTTCAGCAGCGTCTGAATGTGCATTTTGAGATTGAAGATGTGGCACTGCCGGAGGAAGAGCCGTTCAGTGTCGATAATTTACAGCGTTACGGATTTAATACCAGGCTGCTTGATACGCTGGTGGACGGTGAGCCGGAAGAGAAGGTCTTCCGGCTGCTGAAGGCGGCGGGGGAACTGCCGGCCGGGGCGTTTGCACAGGTTTACTGGGAAGAACAATTACAGGAAATGGATGTTCTGGCGGAGAAAATCCGCAATGCGCGGATGGCGTCTGATACTGAGTCATTTCATGATGTTATCGGGCCTTATACTTACGGCGGGCAACTGGCGGGTGTTCAGGAAAACGGATTACTCCGCTGGCGCCCGGCAGCACTGACCGCGGCGGACGGCCTGCGTTTGTGGATTGAACACCTGACTTACAGCCTGAGCGGACGGCAGCAATACAGCCGGATGTACGGGCGGGGAGATACGGTGTGGATCTTTGAACCGCTGACGAAGGAGCAGGCCCGGGATTATCTGCGCCCGCTGCTGGATGTGTTTGTCCGCGGGCTGAATGAGCCGCTGCCAATCTTTGTTAAAAGCGGCTGGGCATGGCTGACCACACTGGCGGATGAAAACACCGGTGAACTCTCTGATGATGAGGGACTCCAACATAAAGCCGGTTTACTGCTGCTGCAGACATTGCAGGGGGGATACCAGTTTACCGGCGAGGCGGAGGACGATTATGTTGTCCGTGCATTCCGCCATTTTGATGAAACACTTATGGACGCAATAAAGCAATTTTCACAACAACTCTTTTTGCCGATGTTTCAACATCAGAAAAACAGGGAGAATGAGGCTGATGCCTAAACAACTAGTGCAGTTTATTTTTACGCTGCTTTTCTTTTTTACCGGTGCTAATGCACTTGCTCAGAATAACTGGCAGGTTCTGCCCGGAGAGATTGAGAAAAGCGCCAACGATCCGCGTCAGTATCAGGCGATCACCCTGAAAAATAATATGACGGTTCTGCTGATTTCAGATAAAACCGCCCGTAAATCAGCGGCGGCGGTCAGTCTGGCTATCGGCAGTATGGATGAGCCGGAGAGCCAGGCAGGCCTTGCGCACTATCTGGAGCATATGGTGCTGATGGGCTCGAAACGCTTCCCGGAACCCGGGAACTTCAGTGACTATCTGGCGAAGCACGGCGGAAGCCATAACGCCAGCACCGGTTCCAACTATACCGACTTCTATTTTGAAGTTGAAAATAATGCCCTGAAAGGTGCAACAGAGCGGCTGGCGGATGCGCTGGCAGAGCCGCTGCTGGACCCGGTGAATGCCGATAAAGAACGTAACGCGGTCAACGCTGAACTGACCATGGCGCGTTCCCGCGACGGGCACCGCATGTATCAGGTACGGGCAGAAACCTGGAACCCGGCACATCCGATCTCCCGTTTTTCCGGCGGAAACCTGGAAACGCTGAGGGATAAACCCGGCAGTATCCTGCATGAAGAGCTGCTGAAATTTTACAATACATACTATTCATCCAACCTGATGAAAGCGGTGATCTACGGACCGGAGTCTGCGGAAGAGCTGGCTCAGCTGGCAAATGATACGTTCGGTACGATTCCGGATCGTCATGCGGCAATTCCGGTGATCACCGTACCGCTGATCACGGCAGCCGAACAGCAGAAAATTATTCACTATGTCCCGGCACAACCGCAGAAATCACTGGATTTTGAGTTTGTTATCGACAACAACAGCAAAGATTTCCGCAAGCAGACAGATACCTACATTGCGTATCTTCTGGGAAGCCGCAGTGAAGGCACTCTGGCGAACTGGCTGATCTCAAACGGGCTGGCGGAGAATGTCAGTGCATCGGCATCTTCTTCACTGGCGCGTAACCAGGGCGTGTTTATTATCTCTGTATCGCTGACCGATGAGGGTATGGCAAAACGGGATGAGATTACCGCTGCTGTTTTTGCATACCTGAACCTGATTAAAGAAAAAGGGATTAATAAAGATTACTTTGATGAAATTGCCCGTGTAAATATGCTGGCGTTCCGTTACAACTCGGTTGTCCGTGATATGAACTATGTTGAATCACTGGCAAACACCATGATGGATTATCCGGTAAAAAATATCCTGAACGCCGGTTATCTTGCCGATGACTGGGATCCGGCTGCGATCAAAGCCCGCCTTGCGGATTTAACACCGGAAAAAGCCCGCGTCTGGTATACCAGCCCGCAGGAACCAAGCAACAAAAAAGCCTATTTTGTTGATGCCCCTTATCAGGTGGATGCGGTGACTGCCGCGCAGCTGGATAAATGGCGCAAATCTGAAGGTGATTTCCGTTTCTCTCTGCCGGCACTGAACCCGTTTATTCCGGATAATTTTGATCTGATTAAGCAGCAGGAACAGACTAAACCGGTACAACTGACCGATTCGGCAAAACTGCGTCTGTTCTATATGCCGAGCCGTTATTTTGCTGACGAACCGAAAGCCATTATTGCGCTGGAACTGCGTAACCGGAATACCGGCAGAACAGCCAAAGATTTTGTGACCAGTTCGCTGCTCAGTTATGTCAGTGAGCTGAGACTGAATCAGCTCAGCTATCAGGCCGGTGTGGCAGGAATGGGGATCAGCATCAGTGAGGGTGACGGACTGAATATCAGCGTCAGCGGCTATTCCCAGCATCTGCCGGAATTACTGACCACGGCGGTGACTGAATATCAGTCCTTTACCCCGACCGCATCTGAGGTGGCACAGGCGAAATCCTGGTATCGTGAGCAGGTCGCGGTATCGGATAACGGCAAAGCGTATGAGATGGCAATGCGTCCGTTCAGCCGCCTGAAAGCGGTGCCGTATTTTGAGGATAAAGAGCGCCTCGCCGCACTGGATACTATTACGGAAAGCGACATCACACAGTTCCGTGACCGTCTTATCCGTGAAGGAGCTCTCCAGATGTTTGTGTTCGGTAATCTGACGGCACCTCAGGCAGAGCAGATTGCATCGAAAGCTCAGGCGCAGCTTGGCTCTCAGGGGACGGAATGGTGGGTGGGGGATTACTATGTGATTGATAAAGCCCTGAAACCAAACTTCGACGAAAAAGCCAACAGTACCGATAACGCGCTGGCAAATATCTTTATTCCGACCGGGTATTCACGGACGGATGGCGCGGCATTCTCGTCTGTGCTGTCGAAAATTCTGCATCCGTGGTTCTATGATCAGCTGCGGACACAGGAGCAGCTGGGCTATGCCCTGTTTGCATTTAACCCGAATTTCGGCCGCCAGTGGGGGATCGGTTTCCTGCTGCAAAGCAATGAAAAGAACCCGGCGTATCTGTCACAGCGCTTTGATGATTTTTATATTAATGCGGAGAAACGCCTGAAAGCCCTGGATAATGCAGAATTCGATAAATACCGTAATGCGCTTCTGACTGAAATGACACAGCCGCCGGAAACCTTTGAGGAAGAAGCATCCCGTTATTCATTTGATTTCAAAAATAATTACTTTGATTTCAATACCCGTGAGCAAGCCATCGCTGCGGTGAAAAAAATGACCAAACAGGATGTGGTGACCTTCTATGAGAACGCGGTGATGTCGAAAAATGGTCTGGCACTTTACTCTCAGGTGACCGGAACCGGCGGCAAAGCGGATGATTACGCAAAACCGGCCGGATGGACCACATATCCGTCTGTAACGGCGTTCCAGTCGCTGTTACCTGTCAAAGAAGAAATACGGTAAGGCAATGGCGGCTGAATCTTTAAACCCGATGACAATACCGCTGCAGGGGCAGCGGTTAATTGAGGCATCTGCCGGTACAGGAAAAACCTATACGCTGGCACGGCTCTATCTGCGTCTGCTGCTCGGAATCGGTGACGGAGCCTTTGTCCGGCCGTTATCGGCGGAAGAGATCCTGGTGGTAACCTTTACCGAAGCGGCAACGAATGAGCTGCGCGGGCGTATCCGCGAGAATATTCATAAGCTGCGGATTGCCTGCCTGCGTCATGAGGAAGGCGGGGAACCGGCGGATGATGACGGGTTTGGTCCGCTTCTGGATCTGATTGAAGATAAACAGAGTGCGGCTCATCGCCTGCTGCTGGCTGAACGGCAGATGGATGAAGCCGCCATTTTTACCATCCACGGTTTTTGTCAGCGAATGCTGACTCACAACGCTTTTGAATCCGGCGTGCTTTTTGAACAGACACTGATTCAGGATGAGCATCCTGTCCGTAAACAGGCCTGTGAGGACTTCTGGCGGCGTCATTGTTATCCGCTGCCCGTAGAGCTGGCCAGAGCCATTAAACAGCTCTGGTCTGATCCTGAGGCACTGCTGCGGGATATTTACCCCTGGTTACAGGGCGAATTACCCGGAATTACCGATGCACCGGAATCCGATGAAACATTGCTGTCCCGCCATGAGCAGATTATTGCCGCGATTGATGAGGTTAAACAGTGCTGGCGGGAAAGTGATGTTGATTTTGTCAGCCTTATTCAGAACTCTGATCTGAATAAAAGCAGTTACCGCGCCAATCTGGTGCCCGGATGGATTGCCGGGATTAATGACTGGGCGGAGGAAGAGGAAACCACACATTACGCACTGCCGAAAAATCTGGAGCGTTTCAGTCAGGCGGTGCTGGATGAAAAAACCAAAAAGGGCGGCACGCCGCCGTCACATCCGGTATTTTCTGCAATTGAAGCACTGACGGAACAGGCACTGACGCTGGAAGATGTCTTGTTTACCCGTGCGGTGTACGAGATCCGTCAGACCATCACAGAGGAAAAACAGATCCGGGGTGAAATGGGGTTTGATGACCTGCTGACCCGGCTGGATAATGCGCTGCGTCAGGAAAACGGGGCGCTGCTGGCACAGACACTGCGCAGACGTTTTCCGGTGGCGATGATTGATGAATTCCAGGATACCGACCCCCAGCAATACCGGATCTTCCGCACTATTTATCAGGAAACGGCTTATCAGGAAACGGCCGGTGATAACGGTGCCCCGGCAGAGCCGTACGGACTGTTGTTTATCGGTGACCCGAAACAGGCGATTTATGCTTTCCGGGGGGCGGATATTTTCACTTATATCAAAGCGCGCCGGGATGTCAGTGCGCATTATACCCTCGGGACTAACTTCCGTTCAGCAAAGACGATGGTCGACAGCGTTAATAAACTGTTTTTACAGGCGGATGAGCCTTTCTGCTTTAAACAGATCCCGTTTCAGCCGGTCAGTTCCGCACCCGCAAATGATGATGCCGCTTTTATTATTGCCGGAAAAACACAACCGGCAGTGCAGTTCTGGTGGCAGGCCGCGGAGGGCGTTAGCAGCGGTGATTATGAACGGACAATGGCCGGTGTGTGCGCCGGACAGATCCGCGACTGGCTGGATGCCGGACAAAACGGTACTGCCCTGATTGGCCCGCCCGGGAAACAACGTCCGGTCAGTGCGGCGGATATCACCGTACTGGTGCGCAGCCGCCGGGAAGCACAACTGATAAAAGATGCGCTCAATCAGCGGGCGATCCCGTCCGTTTTTCTTTCAAACCGCGATAGTGTATTTGAAACGCCGGAAGCCCGTGAACTGTTGTGGCTGCTCCAGGCGGTGCTGAATCCGGAAAAAGAACGGCTGCTGCGCAGCGCGCTGGCTTCCGGGCTGTTCGGGCTGAACGCGGCGGAGATTGATGCACTCAATCAGGATGAAGCCGCCCGCGACAGGCTGGTGGATGAATTCGCCGGTTACGGGCAGATCTGGCAGCAGCAGGGCGTTCTGCCGATGCTGCGCCGGGTACTCAGCCAGCGCAAAACAGCTGAAAACCTGCTGGCGGGGCCGGACGGCGAACGGCGCTTAACCGATATTATGCATATCAGCGAGTTACTTCAGGAAACATCCCTGACGCTGGAAAATGAACATGCACTGGTGCGCTGGCTTGCACAGCAGGTATTACGGCCGGATGCGCAGTCGGAAAGTCAGCAGATGCGGCTGGAAAGCGATCAGCATCTGGTTCAGATCTGCACGATCCACAAATCCAAAGGGCTGGAATACCCGCTGGTGTGGCTGCCGTTTATCTGTAACTTTCAGGCAGGCGGCCAGCGCCTTTACCATGACGAAACCACCTTTGAGCCCTGCCTGACACTGTCACCGGATGAAACGCAGGTTGCGCTGGCGGATAAAGAACGTCTGGCAGAGGATTTGCGTCTGCTGTATGTGGCGGTGACGCGGGCGGTTTACCATTGCAGTCTCGGAGTTGCACCCATTATCAAAGGGAACCGTAAAAAAACGGGCAATACCGATTTACATCTTAACGGGCTGGGGTATCTGCTTCAGAACGGACAGGCGTGTGACAGCGCCGCACTGGCGGAGCGGCTGGATGCCTTTTGCCGGGGCGACAGCGCGGCTGCCGTTACCCGGATAACTGAACCGCAGCTGCAACTGTGGCAGCCCGGCGTTTCACAGCCGCTGTCCCTGGCGGTGAAGCCGTTTACCCGGACTGTCAGCAGCCGCTGGCGGGTAACCAGTTACAGCGGCCTGAGTTACGGCGCATCATCCGGCGGCAGCGTATATACACAGGACAGGCAGGAAGAGATGATGGCGATGATCCGCTCTCTCAGCCCGTCACTGGATACCGATACCCTCGGAGAAGTACAGGACGAAACGGTAACGCAGCAGACGGCTTATACCTTCCCGCGTGGTGCACTGGCGGGGACATTCCTGCACAGTCTGTTTGAAGAGCTTGAATTTGATAGTGAGCCCTCACTTGAGTGGCTCACTGAACAGTTGTTGTCATACGGATTCTCAGCGGAGTGGGCGCCGTTTCTGCAAACCTGGTTTACGGATCTGGTGAATACACCACTGTCAGCAGAAGGGCCGGTGCTCAGTGCGATCCCGGTACGTTACAAACAGGATGAAATGCAGTTTTTCCTGCCGATAGACGGCGACCTGACTGCGCAAAAACTGGATGCACTGACGCGGCAATATGATCCGTTGTCAGCACAGGCAGCGCCGCTGGATTTTGCTGCGGTGACGGGCATGCTGAAAGGCTTTATCGACCTTGTGTTTTATCACGAGGGTAAATATTACATCGCGGACTATAAATCAAACTACCTGGGAGACAGTCCGGCAGATTATCAGCCGGAGGCTCTGGCTCAGGCTATGATGGAACACCGCTATGATTTGCAGTATCAGCTGTATACGCTGGCGCTGCACCGCTATCTGCGTCACCGGCTGCCGGATTATGACTATCAGACGCACTTCGGCGGCGTGTATTACCTTTTCCTGCGCGGCATGACACCGGAATACCCCGGTCAGGGGATCTGGTTTTATCGTCCGGAGCAGGCATTCACTGAGCAGCTGAATGCCCTGTTTAGCGGGGAGGAAGGTTAATGAATACTCACTTACAAACCTTGTGCGCAGAGCAGATCCTGCGCCCCCTGGACTGTCAGTTTGCGGCGATGCTGGCACCGGACACTGATCCGTTTCTGCAACTCGTGTTTGCTCTGCTCAGTGCACAAAGCGGCAGCGGACATGTCTGTCTGCCGCTGTCGCGGATTCTTCCTCAGCCGGAACAAGGCGGACGGCATGCTGAGATCATGCAGTCAGTCTGGCGGTCACTGGGTGAGCCGGGACTGCCTGAGATAAAAGCAGCACTGTCTGCGTCGGATGCGGTTAGTGATGGCTCACTTCCGGCACCGGTCGTGCTGTCAGATGCGAATTTGTATCTGCACCGGATGTGGCAGTATGAATGCCGTGTGGCAGAATTTTTCTCCCGGCCGCAGGTTGTTGCGGCAGACGCGGAGAGGCTGCGCCCGGTTCTGGATGCACTGTTCGGTACGGAAGAGCAGGAAGACTGGCAGAAAATTGCCGCCGCCGTGGCGGTCAGCAGCCGGACTGCCGTTATTTCCGGCGGGCCGGGTACCGGTAAAACCACAACCGTTGCCCGTATTCTGGCGGCTCTGGTGCAATCCGCGGCGGAGCCGCTGCTGATTGAACTGGCGGCACCGACCGGTAAAGCGGCAGCCCGCCTGACAGAGTCACTGGGAGACGCGATTGCACAGCTCGATCTGACAGATGTTCAGCGGGCAATGATGCCGGATCAGGCCAAAACACTGCATCGCCTGCTGGGCGCTCAGCCTGACAGCCGCCGGTTACGTCATCACCGGAAAAATCCGCTGATGTCAGACGTGCTGATTGTGGATGAAGCATCCATGGTCGATTTACCGATGATGGCGGCTCTTATTGAGGCACTGCCGGAGAAAGCAATACTGATCCTGCTGGGGGATAAAGACCAGCTGGCGTCAGTGGAAGCGGGAGCCGTGCTGGGGGATATCTGCCGCTTTGCCGAAGCCGGTTATACACCGCAGCGGCGGGAAATGCTGGAGGCAATGACCGGCTGCGTGCTGCCGGATAAATATCCTGAAAACCCGGTCAGTGTGCAGGATCATCTCTGTCTGCTGCGCAAAAGTTTCCGCTTTGATGCGGCTTCCGGTATCGGACAGCTGGCCACTGCCGTTAACCATGGTAATGTCCGGGAAACGATGGCAGTTCTCAGCGGACAGCGGCCGGATGTGCGTTATGTGCCGCTGGAAGATGAAGACGGGTATGCGCAGGTGCTGACGGATACCATGAATGCCTATCAGCCGTTTTTGTCACTGGTAAAACAGCATGCCGACCCGGCTGCGGTACTTGAGGCTTTCAGCCAGTTCCGGCTGTTGTGCGCACTGCGTGAGGGGCCGTTCGGTGTGGAAGGGCTGAATGAGCGTATTGAGCGGCTGCTGCATCAGCAGGGGCATATCCGCCGCCCGCAGATACACCGGCACCGCGCGTATCACGGTAAACCGGTGATGATAAGCCGCAATGACAGCCCGCTGGGGCTGTTTAACGGTGATATCGGGATTATGCTGACGGATGAAAACCATGAACTGCGGGTCTTTTTCCGGCTGCCGGACGGCACCATAAAGAGCATCCGTCCGAACCGTCTTCCTGCACATGAAACCGCTTATGTGATGACGGTGCATAAATCGCAGGGTTCTGAGTTTGCCCATACCGCACTGGTATTACCGGTGCAGCCTTCGCCGCTGGTCAGCCGTGAGTTACTGTATACGGCACTGACGCGGGCGAAAAAATTTCTGACAATTTACAGCCGGGAAGAGTGCGTTAAGCGGGCCGTGAAAACCCCCACTCAGCGGTACAGCGGGCTGAGTGAGCGCTTACGTTAGCCGGAAGAACTACTGAAAGCCGAGGATCAGGATTTTGGAGCGCCGCTGGTAGTTATACAACGCCTGTTTTTTGACCGGCAGATTTTCAATTTCTGCCGGTACAAAGCCGCGTTCCTGAAACCAGTGAATACTGCGGGTGGTGAGTACAAACAGTTTTTCCAGTCCGATCTGTTTTGCCTGCTGTGTGACCCGGTGCAGTAATTCCTCGCCGCGTGCCGAGCTGCGGTAATCGGGATGCACTGCCACACAGGCCATCTCACCGATTTTTTCTTCCGGATAAGGATAGAGTGCGGCACAGGCGATGGTGGTGTTATCGCGTTCAATAATGGTGAATTTGTCTATCTCCATTTCCAGCTGTTCGCGGGAGCGGCGCACCAGAATGCCCTGCTGTTCCAGCGGGCGGATAAGCTCGAGTATCCCGCCGATATCGTTGATATTGGCGCGGCGTGTCTGCTCTGAACTCTCCATCACAATCTGTGTTCCGATACCATCACGGGAGAAGAGTTCCTGGATGAGCGCCCCGTCTTCCTGATAACTGAGCAGATGGCTGCGTTTTACGCCCCGGCGGCAGGCTTTAACGGCACCGCGCAGGAAACGGACGGTTCCGGAATAGTAATCACCGCTGCCTTCCATCGCGTGCACATAATGTTCCGCATCATTCGGGTGCATCTCGGAGATAATTCCGCCGTCGTCTGCCACTACACCTTGTGCAGAGCAGAAACCAATCAGTTTTTCCGCTTTCAGTTTGATCGCAATCTGTGTGGCAATTTCCTCAGACGTCAGGTTAAAGCTTTCCCCGGTGACTGAAACAGCGACCGGGCCTATCAGTACAATACCGCCGTTATTAAGCTGACGGTTGATAGCATCCTCATCGATACGGCGGATACGCCCGCTGTGGCAGTAATCAATGCCATCATCGATTCCCAGCGGCTGGGCTATCACAAAGTTTCCGCTGACCACATTGATATGTGCGCCCTGCAACGGTGTGTTACTCAGACACATCGACAGACGGGCGGTGATATCCAGTTGTAACTGACCGGCTGCCTGTTTGACCAGTTCAAGGGTACGGGCGTCCGTCACACGGGTGTTTTTGTGATAAACCGGCTCACACTGATGGGCCAGCAGATTTTTTTCAATTTGCGGACGGGCGCCGTACACGACAATCAGACGTATACCCAGGCTGTGCAGCAAACCAATATCATTGACAATACCGGGAAAATTTTCATGCTCGATAGCTTCGCCGCCCAGCATCACCACAAATGTTTTGCCATGGTGAGCATTAATATAAGGAACTGACTGACGGAATCCGTCCACCAGTTCGATACTGCGCTCTTTCATAATACCCTCGCAAGTGAATTATTATTCGTAATTTATGTATTTTTATTCTTTTTGGGCGGGAATAGCAAGCGCAAATTTTAGTCGCCGGTCAGGATTTCACCGGGTTTTATGTGGTGTTATCGCCATATAAGCCAAAAATGCATAATGACAGGGCGCAAATGATTAGATAAAGTGCCGTTTAAATTATTTACGGAATAAATTGTTCTGTTTCTTTAATTTTCCGGTTTTCACCACCTGCGCCGGTTATTGTTGATTTGATTTACGCTATGGATATTTTTTCATGAGTCATTCTGAACATGATGCGTCACGCCGTCTGTTACTGAAAGGAGCTGCGGCGTTTTGTCTGCTGAGTATCAGCCCGTTCGGCTTTGCGGCGTCGCCACAGATTGTGGCGGTGCGTATCTGGCCGGCATCCAGTTATACCCGTGTAACTATCGAGTCAGATCATCCGCTGAAATATAAGCAGTTTTCACTGCAAAACCCGGAACGTATTGTTGTTGATCTGAAAAATGTGCATCTCAACAGTGTGCTGAAAGGAATGGATAAACAGGTGCAGGATCGCGATCCGCATCTGAAGCTGATCCGTGTCGGTCAGAACGACCCGCAGACTGTCCGTCTGGTATTTGAAGTGAAACAGGCGATGAGCCCGCAGGTACTGGAGCTGACGCCGGTTGCCGAATTTAAAAACCGTCTGGTACTGGATTTTTATCCGAAAAATGGTGCGGCAACGGAAGATGATCCGCTGCTGGCGCTCCTGGAAGATTACAACCGCGGTGACCTGGAAGAGAGTCTGCCGCGTGAAACGCCGAAACCGGGTAAAGCCGGTCAGGACAGGCCGGTTGTTATTATGATTGACCCGGGCCACGGCGGGGAAGACCCGGGGGCTATCGGGAAATACAAAACACGCGAAAAAGATGTGGTGCTGCAAATTGCCCGCCGTCTGAAATCGCTGATCGATCGTGAGCCGGGTATGCGCGCTTATATGACGCGTAATGAGGATGTGTTTATCCCGCTGTCGGTGCGTGTGGCCAAAGCCCGTAAAATGCGGGCGGATCTGTTTGTCTCGATCCATGCGGATGCGTTCACCAACCGATCTGCCAGAGGTTCGTCGGTTTTTGCACTGTCGACACGGGGCGCGACCAGTAATACCGCAAAATTCCTGGCACAGACCCAGAACGATGCGGATAAAATCGGGGGCGTCAGCAAAAGCGGCGACAAATATCTCGACCAGACCATGTTTGATATGGTGCAGAGCGCGAGTATCAAAGACAGCCTCAAATTCGGTTCAGAAGTGCTGAAACGAATGGGAAATGTGAACAAACTGCATAAACGCACGGTTGATCAGGCCGGGTTTGCGGTACTGAAAGCGCCGGATATTCCGTCAATTCTGGTGGAAACTGCCTTTATCAGTAACCTTGAGGAAGAGCGTCTCCTGAAAACGGCCAAATTCCAGCAGGGAATGGCAAATTCTATTTTTCAGGGGATTAAGGCCTATTTTGCCAACGGTGGTGCTGTCGCACGGCGCAACTGAGAATATGACAAAGACAGACATCACAAGGAGGTGGTGTGAAACGGGCAGATACAGCGCAGATATAGCACAGACATAGTTATGCACTGAAATAATCGTATTTCAGGGATGAATTTTTGTGTTTTTTCAGGAAAAGTGACAGGAGAATCTGTCAGAAGAATGGTTGCGGGGGCCGGATTTGAACCGACGACCTTCGGGTTATGAGCCCGACGAGCTACCAGGCTGCTCCACCCCGCGTCCGATTTTGTTAATGATAAGAAGGTTGGTTGCGGGAGCCGGATTTGAACCGACGACCTTCGGGTTATGAGCCCGACGAGCTACCAGACTGCTCCATCCCGCGTCCGAATATCATTAACTGAGCACTTCACAAATACGATACTTCACAAACACCATATTTCACAAACGTCGCACATCATAAAAGATTGGTTGCGGGAGCCGGATTTGAACCGACGACCTTCGGGTTATGAGCCCGACGAGCTACCAGGCTGCTCCATCCCGCGTCTGTGAGGCGCCCACTATACTCAGGATGAGAGCTGATGCAAGTTTTTTCTCGATAAAAAGCTATCCCGCCCCCTGGTTTGGTTAATTATCCGGCGTATCGCCGTTTTTTTGTTCATTCAGCCGGATGATTGTTCAGAGGAAAAAATGAAACCGGTTGCATAATGAAAGCGATTTGATATCGTTCGCATACATATTGTATTAATTCAAATTATTGGTTGGCGGATGGGTATGAGCAAAACCGGCAGGTATTTGTTGTGCGGTGTATTGTTTTCGTTATTGGTTGGCTGTGAATCACGCCCGACGGACAAAGGTCAGCAGTATAAAGACGGGCACCTGACGCAGAATTTACAGGAAGTGGCGAACGTCAACAGTCCCGGCGTGCCGGTCAACGGCCCGGACTTCCTGAAGCAGGTGGATGCCATCCGGACAACCTCACCGCGTCTGTACAATCAGTACAGCGAAAATTTCCGTGCGGTTGAAAACTGGCTGCGTTCCGGTGCGGATACCGCACAGCTGCGGCAGTTCAATCTGCACACATATCAGATGGAAGGCAAAGATAACTACGGAAACGTGCAGTTCACCGGTTATTACACTCCGGTTGTTCAGGCCCGTCATACCCGTCAGGGCGAGTTTCAGTACCCCATCTACCGTATGCCGCCGAAAAAAGGCAGCCGCCTGCCGAGCCGTGCTCAGATCTATCGTGGTGCGCTGAGTGATAACTATGTTCTCGCTTACAGCAATTCACTGATGGATAACTTCCTGATGGATGTTCAGGGCAGCGCCTATATCGATTTTGGTGATGGTTCGGAGCTGAACTTTTTTGCGTATTCCGGGAAGAACGGGCACGGCTATACCAGTATCGGCCGTGTTCTGATCGAGCGCGGAGAAGTAGAGAAGAAAGATATGTCGATGCTGGCAATCCGTCAGTGGGCTGACAATCACTCGCCGCAGGAAGTGCAGGAATTACTGGAGCAAAACGCCTCTTTTGTCTTTTTCACACCGAAACAGTACGCGCCGGTGAAAGGGGCGAGTGCGGTACCGCTGATTGCCAAAGCGTCGGTGGCGTCGGATAAAACACTGATCCCGCCGGGCACAACGCTGCTGGCAGAAGTCCCGGTGCTGGATAATCAGGGTAATTTTACCGGCCGTTATGATATGCGCCTGATGATCGCGCTGGATGTCGGCGGGGCTATCAAAGGACATCACTTCGATATTTATCACGGTATCGGCCACGATGCCGGGCTGATGGCCGGATTCTACAACCACTACGGCCGGGTCTGGGTACTGAAAAAAGGTATCCCGCCGATCCTGAACCCGGCACTGTAGTCTTTTATTCCCGGGGTGTATACTTTGCGACGAAGTATGCACCCGCATTATTTCTCCGTCATTTCTGTCATTTTTCACCGCAGGTTTCTGTATTATGCAAACCCTTTTATCTGATGCTTATCTGCAGCGTTTTGCCGGTATCGGGCGTCTTTATGGTCAGCAGGCACTCCGTTTATTTGCCCGCTCTCATTTTTGTGTTGTCGGCATCGGCGGTGTCGGCTCGTGGGCCGCGGAAGCGCTGGCGAGAACCGGAATTGGTGCTATTACACTGATTGATATGGATGATGTGTGTGTCACCAATACCAACCGGCAGATCCATGCGATGCAGGGTACTGTCGGGCAACCGAAAATTGAGGTGATGCGGGAGCGGATTCTGGCGATTAACCCTGAGTGTGAGGTGCATTGCACGGATGATTTCGTCACCCCGGAGAATGTCGCGGAAATGATGAGCCCCGGATTTGATTATGTGATTGATGCTATCGACAGCGTCCGCCCGAAAGCGGCTCTGCTGGCCTATTGCCGCCGCAACAAAATTCCGCTGGTAACCACCGGCGGTGCGGGCGGGCAGATTGATCCGACACAGATTCAGGTCGCGGATCTGGCCAAAACGTTGCAGGACCCGCTGGCGGCAAAACTGCGTGAGCGTCTGAAATCAGACTACGGTGTGCGTAAAAACAGCAAAGGACGGCTCGGGATCGATTGTGTCTTTTCGACAGAGCCGCTGCGGTATCCGCAGGCGGACGGCAGCGCGGCCTGCGGGATGAAAAACAGCGCGGAAGGCAGTATGCGGATGGATTGTGCCGCCGGGTTTGGTGCCGCTACCGTGGTGACGGCATCCTTTGGTTTTGTGGCGGTTTCTCATGCACTGAAAAAGCTGGTGGCAAAAGCAGAGCGTGCCGCAGAGGAATAAGCCGGTCAGGCGCTGAAACGCTGCGCGACAGCACGTGCGGCATCAATCAGTGCCTGAATTCCGTTCTGTCTGGACTGGCTGAGCTGCGCGCTCAGTCCGTACTGCTCATACGCTGCGGATAAATCGGCGGACAGCAGCGCCTCCGGTGTCAGCCCTTCTGCTTCAGTCAGTAATACCGCCAGAAGACCTTTGACAATCCGCCCGTCGCTGTCACCCCAAAAATGCAGCGTGCCGTTGCTGCTGAGTGCGCCGTCCAGCCAGACCCGGTTTTCACAGCCTTTAATTTCAGTCTCTTCGCGTTTATTTTCCGGCGGCAGCGCCGGTAACTGACGTGCCAGCATCACCAGCTGACGGTATTTTTCTTCCCACGAGCGGCAGGCGGAAAAGGTTTCCGCAAGCTGCTCACGGCGGATAGTGTGGCCGAACGGATGTGCCGGAAATGTGTGTGTCATTTTTTTCTCTCAGTCGTCAGCCAGGATTTCAAAGGCAAATTGCACGGCCTGAACCAGCAGGCGGATATCATCCGGCTGATTATACGGCATAAAGGAGGCCCGCAGGCAGCCTTCCGTCTCAAGTGCCTGACACAGGGGCTGTGCACAATGCTGTCCGTGGCGCAGGGCGATATTTTTCTCCGCCAGCAGTGTGGCGATATCACTGTGATGAATGCCATCGATATTAAAGGCCAGCAGCGGGCTGCCGGGGCTGCGGTAACTGCGGAAACCGGGCAGTGACGCGAGCTGCTGCTCCGCACTGTCACACAGTGCAATGGTGTAATCATGGGCGGCGGTGAGATCGATTGTATCCAGCCAGTTCAGCGTTTCCCCGAATGCAGTGACACCGGCAACGTTTGGTGTGCCGGCTTCAAAACGGGCGGGAACCGGCGCAGGGGTATAGCTGAAAAAATCGGTGTCGGTCAGCATCTTGCCGCCGCCCTGCCACGGCTGCATATCACTGAGCAGTTCCGGGCGGCCGTACAGAACACCCAGCCCGTTCGGGCCATAGAGCTTATGGGCTGAAAATGCATAGAAATCGACATCACAGAGCGTGACATTCAGCGGGTGATGAACCACGCCCTGAGCACCGTCAGCGACAATCAGCGCGCCGTGCTGATGCGCCAGTTGTGCCGCGCGGGCGATATCCGGCCGGTATCCGGTAACATTAGACATCTGCGTGACCGCGACCAGCCGGGTGCGCGGTGACAGCAGGGCTGCCAGCTGGTCACAGCAGAGTGTTTTCTCTGCCGTCAGCGGCCATTTCACCAGTTTTGCCCCGGTCTGCTGCGCCAGCATGATCCACGGGATCAGGTTGGAATGATGTTCCATCTCACTGACAATGATTTCATCCCCCGGTTGCAGACGCGGGCGGAAAAAGCCCTGAGCGACCAGGTTAAGGGATTCGGTCGTGCCTTTTGTCCAGATACAGCTGCGGGCATCCTCCGCCTGAATCAGTTGCCGTACGGCTTCACGTGCCTGCTCAAACTGTTCAGTGACTGCTCTGGCCTGCCGGTGATGGCTGCGGTGAACAGTCGCGCCGCTGTTATTCTGATAATAGCGGGCGGTCGCCTGTATCATCACCTCCGGTTTAAGCGCAGTGGCAGCACTGTCGAGAAAGACAGTGTCGCCGGAAGTCACGGGAAAGGCGCGGCGGAATGTATCGGGAGAGAAGGTTTTCATCAGTGTAACCAACAGCTGTCTGAGATAAACAGAACTTATGCAAAAAGTGCGGTATCCGGTACATCAGAGGCGGCAGCCTGCCGGTGACCGGCCGGATCGCGGCGGTAGCACCGTCAGCGACGGTTTACTATAATCAACATCGTGGCAGCTTTCCAGACGGGGAAAAGGTATCTGCGGGCGGAAGGCAAAAAAAAGCACCGCAATCGGCGGTGCATTCAAAAAATCACTATGGACAGACAGGGTAAATGTACAGGAAGTGAAAAAAACAGTAGCTTAAGCTACTATGTCCGGAACTCCCGGACAACTTGCAAACACAACATCACAACCACATAGCCAAAAGTTTTGCAGTATCGCTACCGTTCAACTTTTCGTTCCGGCTTAGGAAGTGGGCATACTATAGGTATTTGCTGGTGTATCATCAAGGGACAATTTATAATGCTTCGGATTATAAAAACTAATCCCGGCTAAACTTACGTTACCGGTATCCTGATCAGACAGAAAAACCAGAAAATGTCCAAACGATTGCCTCCGCTCAATGCTTTGCGTGTCTTCGATGCTGCCGCCCGCCATTTAAGTTTTACTAAGGCAGCGGAAGAACTTTTTGTGACTCAGGCCGCAGTGAGCCATCAGATGAAAAGCCTGGAAGATTTCCTCGGGCTGAAATTATTCCGCCGCCGGAACCGTTCGTTGTTGCTGACGGAAGAGGGGCAGAGTTATTATCTCGATATTAAGGAGATCTTCTCAGCGATAAATGATGCCACGCGCAAACTTCAGGCACGCAGTGCCAAAGGAGCGCTGACCGTCAGCCTGTCACCGAGTTTCGCTATCCAGTGGCTGGTGCCGCGTCTTTCCGGTTTCCATCAGGCCTATCCGGGGATTGATGTGCGCATCCAGGCGGTCGACCGCGAAGAAGATAAACTGGCTGATGATGTGGATGTGGCGATTTTTTACGGCAGAGGTAACTGGCCGGGTCTGCGGACAGACCGGCTGTATGCGGAATATCTTATACCGGTGTGCGCGCCGTCACTGATGACCGGTGAACGACCGCTCAAAACGCTGACCGATTTGTCGTATCATACACTTCTGCATGATTCATCCCGCCGTGACTGGCAGGCGTATATCCGCCAGGCGGATTTACAGCAGCAGGTCAATGTGCAGCACGGGCCGATTTTCAGCCACAGTGCGATGGTGATTCAGGCCGCAGTACACGGACAGGGCGTGGCACTGGTCAATAATGTTATGGCAAAAAATGAACTGGATGCCGGTCGCCTGGTGTGCCCGTTTAAAGATATTCTGGTCAGTAAAAATGCGTTTTATCTGGTGTGTCAGGACAGTCAGGCTGATTCCGGTAAAATCGCAGCATTCCGTCAGTGGATTATGGCGCAGGCGGCGAGTGAACAGGAAAAACTAGGTTGGATGACAAGTGAGCAGGATTAACCTGAACATCACATAAGGTATGGCAAATGAATAGTCGGTTGATGTTAATTTTTGCCGGTTTCAGCGGCTTTTTTTATGTTGCATTCGGCGCAATCGGATCGCACCTTTTAACGCCGTTACTGGCAAAGCACCAGATGGACTGGATTAATCTGGGTCTCCAGTACCAGATCTCACACACACTCGCTTTGATCGGTCTTGCCGCTGTGCTGATGCGCAAAGTGGTCTTGTGGTTTTACTGGAGCGGACTGTTTTTCGGGATCGGCATTTTGCTGTTCTCCGGCAGCCTGTATTGTATGGCGCTGTTACAGATGAAATATTTTGCCTATTTTACGCCGGTTGGCGGGGTAAGTTTCCTGTTAGGCTGGTTTTGTGTATTGATTGGCGCGTTGCGTCTAAGGAAAGTGGCTTCCGGCCATGAATAAAATAGCATTATATTGCCGCCCGGGTTTTGAAAAAGAGTGTGCGGCAGAGATTACGGATAAAGCCGGTCGTCTTGAGATTTTTGGTTTCCCGCGGGTTAAAGAGAACAGCGGTTATGTCATTTTTGAATGTTATCAGCCGGATGATGCCGATCGCATTGCAAAAGAGATCCCGTTTAAAGAACTGATTTTTGCCCGCCAGATGATCGTTATCGGCGAACTGCTGAAAAATTTACCTGAAAACGACAGGATCACACCGATCATGGGGATGCTGACCGGTGTGGTTGAGCGTGCCGGTGATTTGCGCGTCGAAGTACCTGATACCAACGAAGCCAAAGAGCTGATGAAGTTCTGCCGTAAATTTACGGTGCCGCTGCGCTCGGCATTGCGTCAGGAAAAACTGCTGCTGGCGAAAGAGAACCGGGGACGTCCGGTTATCCATGTCTTCTTTATCGCTCCCGGTTGCTGCTATGTCGGTTATTCGTATTCAAATAATAACTCGATGTTCTACATGGGCATCCCGCGTCTGAAATTCCCGTCAGATGCACCGAGCCGCTCCACGCTTAAGCTGGAAGAAGCGTTCCACATGTTTATTCCGTATGACGAGTGGGAAGAGCGTCTGGAAGGCGGATTACAGGCGGTGGATCTGGGCGCATGCCCGGGCGGCTGGACGTATCAGCTGGTGAAGCACAGTATGCGTGTTCAGGCCGTGGATAACGGCCCGATGGCAGAAAGCCTGATGGATACCGGGCAGGTACGTCATCTCCGCGAGGATGGTTTCAGGTTTGTGCCGACCTCCAAAAATATTACCTGGCTGGTCTGCGATATGGTAGAAAAACCGGCAAAAGTGGCTGCGCTGATGACCACCTGGATGGTTAACGGCTGGTGCCGTGAGATGATTTTCAACCTCAAACTGCCGATGAAAAAACGCTATGAAGAGGTATCGCATATCCTCGAAAAAATGGCAGCTGAAATGAAAGAGCAGGGCGTAAATGCGCTGATCCATGCGAAGCATCTGTATCATGACCGTGAGGAAATTACGGTACATGTTCAGCGCGTGTGGGGAGCTTATAACCCGGATCGGGTATTCTGATTTACGTTTGTCAGCGATAAATATCGTTAAAATCCCGGCGGATCAGATTGCCGGGATTTTTTTATCACTTTACTGCCGGCAGGAACGAGATATCCATGAAATAGTTATCAGGATTTTTCGTGTCCACATAAACCGTGACAAATTCCTGATGAATAAACGGTGCAGGATCAAACTCAATATTGCGGCTGTAATACCGTTTTACGGTGTTTTCGGCACTGTTGTACACCTGCGCCACAATCCGGTACGGGCTGCGGCCGTTGATACTGATCGTCGTGTTCATGTCTGTGCCGGTGATTCCGGCTTTAACCGGTATGCCCTCGCGCAGCAGGCGCTGAGCTGATTTCCCCCGCCGATACATGATAATCAGCGGCAGCGTGCCAACCAGTGCAAATATCACTCCCATCCCGAGAAGGATCACGGCGCCGCCGTACAGGCCGCCGAAGGAACGGATAACCGCGTCAGCCGGGATGCCGGGCGGATAAATAACCTCAATGTTGTCACCTGATGCATTGCGGTAGCCGCTGCTGCAATAGGAGGACTCCATGACATACGCTTCCTGTCCGTCGGTGTATTTCACCACCGGGCAGTATGAGATGCCGTTATCCGACCGGTGCACCGACAGATCGATGATTTCTCCGCTGGTTACGATCCCGCTTTTTTCCTGCGAATAACCGGAAAGGTATAAGTAACTGCCGCCCGTCAGCAACAGCAGCCCGGTAACAGCAAAAATCCCGAAAATAATGCGCACTTTCGTAAACACAGGCACTCCGTTTGTCTGGTTTAAGCGATATTACCTGCCGGCAGCCGCAACTGGCTGAGATTCCCCTGTAAGTGTAAGTCCCGTTTCAGGGTGGCGACATCACGGCAGCTGTAAGCCATTGCTTTTCCGTCGATCAGTTTCTGACGCCATTTTTCCGGCACCTGGTCAATATTGCGGTAGAGTGAGTCCAGATCAGCAAAGGTGCCGAGCAGTGTGGCCGCAGTTTTCGGGCCGATACCGGTTATCCCCGGAATTTTGCTGCTGCTGATGCCGCATAAGCCCCAGAAATCCGGCAATTGCTGTGCGGTAACGCCAAATTCCGCCGCAATAAACGGCATGTCGAGCCAGCGTTTCTGGAAATAGTCGCGGATCTGAATCTGCGGGGAGAGCAGCTGGCAGTAACCTTTGTCGGTGGAGACAATAGTTACCCTGTGTCCCGCCTGACCGACTTTGTGCGCCAGGGTGGCCGCGAGATCATCCGCTTCATCCCCCTCGGAATGCCATGCCCGGATACCGTGACGGGCAAACATCTCCCGCAGCAGCGGCAATTCCTGCCGGACAACTTCCGGCATTTCACTGCGTCCGGCTTTGTAACCCGGCAGCAGCTGATGACGCCAGCTGTGGCTGCGGTCGTCTTCATCAAAGACCGTGACGGCATGTGTGGGTTGTGCATGATTCAGGATCTGCATCAGCGCCTGTTCACAGACCAGCAGACCGGACTGGCTCTGCACGGCGTAGATCCGGCGGATCAGATTCATTGCATCGATAATCAGTAAATGGATCATAGTCGCTATATATAATTTCCCCGCCGGCGGCGGGGAAACAGTTCAGAGAAAAAGTATCAGCGGATGATTTCGTAGCATGGCTCGTAAGCGGTGCCACCCGGTAACTTCATCCGGTGCTGCTCAACAAACCCGCGCAGCATCACATCCATCCGCTGCATAATGGCTTCTTCGCCGTGGATTTTAAACGGACCGTGTTGTGCGATGGCCTGCATACCGTTTTCTTTCACGTTACCGGCGACGATGCCGGAGAAGGCGCGGCGCAGATCTGCCGCCAGTTTTTCCGGCTCCTGATTGCGGTACAGGTTCAGCGCGGCCATATTTTCATGGGTCGGCTCAAACGGATGCTGCAAATCACCGGCGATTTTAATCGACCAGTTGAAGCTGTAGGCATCACCGGTGCTGCGGCGGTTATCTTTCACTTCAGGCATGGCGCGCTTCATCACGCGGGCAACTTCCACCGGATCATCAATAATTATCTGATAATGGCGGGTGGCTTCCTCACCCAGGGTGTTGATCACGAAATCATTGAGCACGCGGAAATAATCGGCGCTCTCTTTCGGCCCGGTCAGCACCAGCGGCAGGACCTGGTCCTTGTTATCCGGATGCATCAGAATCCCCAGCAGATAGAGCAGCTCTTCGGCTGTACCGACCCCGCCCGGGAAGATGATGATCCCGTGTGCCAGGCGGACAAAGCTCTCCAGCCGTTTTTCGATATCCGGCATGATGATAAGCTCGTTCACCAGCGGGTTAGGCGGCTCGGCAGCAATAATAGACGGTTCGGTCAGACCGATAAAACGGCTGTTTTTATACCCCTGCTGGGCATGGCCGACAGCAGCACCTTTCATCGGCGCTTCCATCGCACCCGGCCCGCAGCCGGTACAGATATTCAGTTCACGCAGCCCCAGCTCGTTACCGACTTTACGTCCGTAGAGGTATTCGGTTTCATTGATGGAGTGGCCGCCCCAGCAGACGATCATATTCGGATCTTCATCAATATGCAGGGCGCGGGCATTACGCAGGATAAAGAAAATCAGGTTGGTGATATGCGCGCTGTTATCCAGATTCAGGCCGCGGCAGCGTTCCGCATCAGTAATTTGAGTCTGTACGAACAGGATATCGCGCAGCACGGCAAACAGGTTAGCCTGGAGTGAGCGGATAATTTTACCGTCAACAAATGCATTCTGCGGCGGGTTTACCAGTTCGAGTTTTACTCCGCGCTCACGGCGCAGCACGTTAATGTCAAAATCCGGAAAACGGGACAGTAACTCATGACTGTTATCCATCTTACTGCCGGAATTCAGTACCGCCAGTGAGCAGTTGCGGTACAGACGATACAGGTGACTGCTTGCTGTCCGTTTCAGAACATCAACTTCAAGCTGGGAAAGCAGATCCATAGAGCCTAACGGGCTGATATGTGTGATCAAGTAAAACTCCTTGTTATCCCGTGGATAAATTGTAGTCGTACAGGTTGCGCGCTGTCTGCCTTACTGGCGGGCGAGACGATCCGCAGACGGAGTAAAGTCCGTATTGGTGCGCCACGGATTGATATCCAGCCCGCCGCGCCGTGTATAACGGGCATAGACAGTCAGGGCAACCGGGCGGCAATGTGTGTTCAGATCGGTAAAGATCCGTTCAACGCACTGCTCATGAAACTCGTTATGATTGCGGAATGACACCAGATACCGCAGCAGTTTCTCACGGTCAATTTTAGGGCCGCGATACTGTATGGCAACCGAGCCCCAGTCAGGCTGCTGTGTAATCAGGCAGTTTGATTTTAGCAGGTGGCTGACTAACGTTTCCTCAACGACATCGTCATTTTCATTGACGGCATCAATAAGATAATCACTGCTGAACTGATAATCCGTAATCGTAATATCCTGATAATCGATACACTCACCGGTAAAATCAATGATTTTTTGTTCCGCGAACTGATCAGGACGCAGCAGCTGCACCGTGACGTTCCCTTGTGCACAGGCGCTTAAATCCTGTTCCAGGGTACGGCGGACATCATCCGCAGAAGCAAAAACAGTCTGGTTAAAGCTGTTGAGATAGAGTTTGAAGCTCTTGGATTCGATCAGATTCAGACCGGCGGCATCCAGGGAGACATAGCCGAGTGCAATGCAGGGCACGCCGTTCGGCTGTAACCAGGAGAGCTCATAGAGTGTCCACAGGTCCGCACCGCGAAAAGGCAGATTATCCGCATGCAGATGCAGTGCATCCCGGTTGAGGCTGCGCGGCACACCCTGTAACAGGGCGGGATTGTAATGCTGCTCATAACCGGTTTTTTTACCGAGCGTCAGTGACGCCAGTTCCGCCTTTCCTTCATACAGAGACATAAATAACCCTTTTACCTCAGGTGAAAAATAGTACCGCCTGTCGCCAATACAGTCTGTCATACGTTACTATAGCGGCATGATACTTTTATGTTTAACAGGTTTTGCGATATGACCCGCACAGTTTCTCAGGCGTTACATCAGTTTACCCGGCATTATGTCGGTTTATGGCAGGAAAAAACAGGTTTACCGCCGATCAGTCATGATCTTTATGGTATTCCTTCCCCGTGTATTATCCGCACCGGTGATGAGTGTGTGTACTGGGAACCGGCGGAATTCACCGCAGACAAACAGTTGCAGCCGGTTGAAAAAGCGCTGGATATTCAGCTGCACCCGGATATCAGTGAATTTTATACGCAGCAGTTTGCCGGGGATATGCAGGCCGTTTTTGAGGATATGCAGCTCAGTCTGGTACAGGTCTGGAGTGAGGACGATTTTATCCGCTTACAGGAAAACCTGATTGGCCATCTGGTCACGCAGCGCCGTCTGAAACTGCCGCCGACACAGTTTATCGCCACGCTGGAATCGGAATTCGATATGATTTCAGTCTGTAATCTGAGCGGTGAAGTGATCCTCGAAACGTTTGGTACCACAAAGCGGCGGGTGCTGGCAGCGGACACCGCATCGTTTCTGTCACGGCTGACAGCGGTATGCCCGGCATAAATATCACTGACAGCGGTGTGGGATTTTACCGGTAATGACTGTAATACGGTTTACCGGAAAATCCCGGATTACTGAAAATGATAAGTAAATTCAGATAATTAACTCTTCGTTATCATCGTGATTTACCGCCGGTATTATTGCCTGTCACTGCCGGCTGCGGCATGCTGTCTGCGTTCGTAAGGAAGCGGACGAAAATACACGGAAGTATTTTCAGCAGAGACAGGATGTTATTTTATTAGAAACGAGGGGGATTTCTCCCCCTCGTTTTTAATCCCCCCGCAAATCCCCGTTATGCCTTTTTATGTCTTCCGGACAGGAATTGATTTTTACTTATCTGACCTCAATGTTACGCTACAGATATCAGCGGCATTGGCTGCGGAAAATGAATTTTACAGCGTAAACAGGTTTCAGTTATGACAAAACATCAGCAGATTACTGCGATCCTGACGGACATCGAGAACGAGATGCGCGCCGTCGATCTGTGGCAGGGGCAGCCTCCGGCAGCAGACGCATTTGAGAGTGAACTGCCGTTTGCAGTGGATACAATGAGCGCCCACGAGTGGTTACAGTGGATACTTATTCCGCGTCTGTACGCCATGATTGAGCAGGGCGCTGCACTGCCGTCTGCCTTTCAGATAGCCCCGTATTTTGAAGAACAATACCGGGGAGATGACCAGGCTGCACGCTATCTGGTGCTGCTTAACCATTTACGGGCACTGGACGGGCTTTTCGCGTGACACGATCATTGCAGGACACGCCATTACCGGAAAAATCACTACCGGAAAAACCATTACTGGAAATCTGTTATCAGGATGAACATATCATTGCGGTGAATAAACCCGCCGGATGGCTGGTACACCGCAGCTGGCTTGACCGTCATGAAACGGTGTTTGTGATGCAGACACTGCGCGACCAGATCGGCCAGCATGTTTTTCCGGTTCACCGTCTGGACAGACCGACTTCCGGTGTCTTACTGATGGGGCTGTCATCTGATGTGGCGCGGCTGCTGTCACAACAGCTTGAGCGGCATGAAATGCAGAAAACTTACCATGCGGTGGTGCGCGGGTGGATCGAAGAAGCGGCCACGCTGGATTATCCGCTGGTTGAGGAACTGGATAAAATCGCCGATAAATTTGCGGCGGAGAAACCGGCGCAACCGGCGGTGACACACTACCGCCCGCTGGCAAAAGTGGAGTGTCCGGTGGCTATCGGACGTTATCCCACATCCCGTTTTACCCTGACGGAACTGAAACCGGAAACCGGACGTAAACATCAGCTGCGCCGCCATATGCGGCATCTGCGGCATCCGATTATCGGTGATACCGCCCACGGCGATCTGCGTCAGAACCGGGGATTCACGGAACATTTCGGCAGCCGCAGGCTGATGCTGCACGCATCGGAGCTGGCGCTGACACATCCGGTCAGCGGAGAACCACTGGTGCTGCGTGCGGGATTTGATGACGCCTGGCAGCAGGTGGCGGAACAGCTGGGCTGGACATTACCCTGATTTGCTAATAATTTGATTTTACTGATTAAAAAGGACGGATAATGGCTCGTATCGGTATTTTTATCGGCACAGTTTACGGCAACTCGCTGGCTGTGGGTGAAGAAGCACAGGCTATTCTGGAGCAGGCCGGTCATGAAGTGGTGTTATTTGATGAACCGGAACTGTCGCAGTGGAAAGATTATCTCACGGATGTGGCGCTGGTGATCACCTCCACCACCGGGCAGGGCGATCTGCCGGATAATATCCGCGAACTGTTTGCCGGTCTGCGGGATGACATCGGTTATCAGCCGTCACTGCGCTACGGCATTATCGCGCTGGGCGACAGCAGTTATGATCATTTTGCCGGCGGCGGCCGTCAGTTCGATGAGTTATTGCAGGAGCAGCAGGCACAGCGCATCGGGGAGATGCTGGTGATTGACGGCACGGAGGTTGACGCACCGGAAGAGTTCGCTCAGCCGTGGCTGACGGCCTGGGCGGCGCTGGTCAGCTGATGACGGAAAATAACGCCGCAGCAGCCTGACAGCACTGCGGCATTGTTTCATCCGGTTACTTGCGGGTCAGTTTTTCCAGATCACTTTCAATTTCAGCGATCTTATTGGACACCACGTGCTCCAGATGGCGGAGATCGTCCAGGATCTTACGCTTCAGATCGATTTCCGGCATTGCGCTTTCGGTCTGCTGGCAAATGGTATCCAGCTCTTCGATGACATAACGCAGGTTACTGTTGATCTCGTTAATCTCTTTGAAACCCTGTGCATCCTGAATCGTTTTACGCTGACGCGGATACTTGAACTTCACGCTTTTGGCAAAAAATTCACCTTTATCCTTGCGGAAATAGATTTTCAGAATGTCATTGTTCGCTTCCTGACGAAGTGTGTAGCGATCAATATCTTCAGGATGCGTAATTCCCAGACTTTTTAAATTGTCATACATGTGCGCCACCTATTGATTGTTATTCTGTCCTGTTTCCGCCGGAAATGACGGAAGATAAGATGCACGGATAAAAAAATAGCGGAGTTATTATCCGCTATTTCTGAGATTAGTCTATGGTGCGTAACAATTCATTAATTCCGACCTTGCCGCGCGTTTTTTCATCCACTTTCTTGACGATCACCGCACAATAGAGGCTGTAACGGCCATCTTTTGACGGCAGATTGCCGGAGACAACAACGGAGCCTGCCGGGACGCGGCCGTAGTGAATTTCACCGGTTTCGCGATCATAGATTTTGGTGCTCTGACCGATATACACGCCCATGGAAATCACGGAGCCGGTTTCCACAATCACCCCTTCCACCACTTCGGAGCGCGCGCCGATAAAGCAGTTGTCCTCAATAATGGTCGGATTGGCCTGTAACGGCTCTAACACCCCGCCGATGCCGACACCGCCGGAGAGATGCACATTTTTCCCGATCTGCGCACAGGAGCCGACTGTCGCCCAGGTATCAACCATCGTACCCTCATCCACATAGGCACCGATATTGACATAAGACGGCATCAGCACGGTATTGCGGGCGATAAATGCACCCCGGCGGGCTGCCGCAGGCGGTACCACACGAAACCCTTCGCGCTCGAAACGTGCCTGGTCGTAATCCGCGAATTTCATCGGGACTTTATCAAAGTAACGGGACTCAGCCCCGTCCATCACCTGATTGTCACTGATACGGAAAGAGAGCAGCACCGCTTTTTTCAGCCACTGATGTGTCACCCAGGTGCCGCCGATTTTTTCAGCGACCCGCAGTTTTCCGCTGTCCAGTAACTCAATCACCTGATTAACTGCATCACGCAGTGCCGGTGTTGCGGTTGCCGGTGTAACGGCGGCGCGATCTTCAAAGGCGGATTCAATAATAGCCTGTAATTGCTGCATCGGTGTTTGTTTCCTTTTATCTGGTGCTTTGATGAATTTACTCTGTTTTATCCTTTGAATTGAGGGCTTTTGTCAACCGTTCAGTCAGTTCTTCCTGAATATTTTTATCCAGCGCTTTATTATCCTTATCCGTCAGAATAAAAATATCTTCGACTTTTTCGCCGGTTGTGGTGATGCGTGCACCGTGCAGCTGAAGCCCGAGTCCGGCAAAAATCTGACCGACCTGCGCCAGCAGACCGGGTTTATCCAAAGCATATAATTCCATGTAACTGCGCAGACCGCGTTTATTGTGGATAAATTTTACCCGTGTCGGCACATCAAAATGGCGCAGTTTGGCCGGTGCGGTCCGGGTACGGTGATTCGGCACATAATCCGTGGTGACCGCCCCGGCCAGCGATTTACGGATAGTATTATGGCGATCGGCAGCGAGCGGTTTGCCGTCCGGCTCCAGTACGACAAAGGAATCCATCGCCATATTATCGCGGTTGGTAAAAATCTGCGCATTCTGGACACTGAGATTGCGGCGATCCAGCTCGCTGACCACAGAGGCAAACAGGGACGGGCGGTCGTCACACCAGATAAAAATTTCACTGCCGCCGTGACTGCGCTGATTACTGATCAGGATCAGCGGGGATCCCATATCATTTTTCAGCAGTGCGCCGGCATGCCAGGCAAGCTGTTCCGGGGTATGACGCAGAAAATAGTCCGCATGACAGCGCGACCAGAACTGATTCAGTTTTTGCTCATCAGCCCCGTCCTGGCGCAGCAGGGCAAGCGCACGGTCACGGTGGTGGCGGATACGCTGGCGCAGATTGGGTTTATTGTGCACACCACGCAGTAACTGGTTTTCTGTGCTGATAAACAGTTCCCGCAGCAGACTGCGCCGCCAGCCGTTCCACAGCGAGGCATTGGTTGCCCATATATCGGCTACGGTCAGGCAGATAAGGTAACGGAGCCGCTCTGTACTCTGCACTTCAGCGGCAAACGTGCGGATAACCTCCGGGTCCTGAATATCGCGGCGCTGTGCGGTCACAGACATCAGCAGATGTTTTTCCACCAGCCAGCTGACCAGATCGGTATCTTTTTCATTCAGGCCGTGATATTCACAAAACTCCCGTGCATCTGCGGCACCAAGAACAGCGTGGTCGCCCTGTCTGCCCTTGGCAATATCGTGGAACAGTGCCGCCAGGCGCAGCAGTTCCGGCTGCGGAAGTTCCGGATAAACATCCACACACACCGGATGATTCACCCGCTCGGATTCCCGCCCGAATGTATCGATTTTTCCCAGCACCCGCAGCGTATGCTCATCCACGGTATAGGCATGGAACAGATCAAACTGCATCTGCCCGACGATATTGCCCCACAGCGGCATATACGCCCCCAGCACACCATGACGGTGCATCGGGACAAAAGCGGCACTCACTCCGCGCGGATGGCGGAGAATCGCAATAAACAGCTCCCGGGCTTCCGGGTACTCCATCAGCGGGCGGCTGAGGTGACGGCGGGCGAGGCGCAGCCGGCGCAATGTGCCGGAATGAATACCGGTGATGGTGTCATCGCAGGCCATCCGGTAAAACATCCGCATAATGGCGGCGGGATCCTCACTGAACAGCGAATCGCGGATAAGCCCGATGCGGTGGCCGTACAGCTGAAAATCCGTATCAAGGGGTTTGGGTGTGTCGTGGTGTCCGGCATGTAAAATCGCTTCGTCGAACAGTTGCAGCAGCATCTCATTGAGCTCGGATACCCGGCGGGTGACACGATAATACGCTTTCATCATCCGTTCGACCGGCTGATTGCGTTCACCGTCATAGCCGAGCTGTTCCGCCACACTGAGCTGACGGTCAAACAGCAGGCGGTTATCATAACGGCTCAGGGACAGATGCAGGGCAAAACGGATACGCCAGAGCATATCCAGACACTCATTCAGTTCTTCCCGTTCGGCATCGGTCAGGAAACCGGAACCGGCCATTTCATACAGGGAGGTCGCGCCGAAATGGCGGCGTGCCACCCAGAGCAGTGTGTGAATATCGCGCAACCCGCCCGGACTGCTTTTGATATCCGGCTCCAGATTATAACTGGTGCTGTGATAGCGGTCGTGGCGCTCTTTCTGTTCCGCCAGTTTGGCGGCAAAAAAGCGCGGTGACGGCCAGAAGCTGTCATCAAAGATCTGCCGCTGTAATTGCAGAAACAGGGGTAATGTGCCGCAGATAAGGCGGGATTCAATCAGATTGGTCGCGACGGTCAGATCACCCAGCCCTTCACGGATACAGTCATCCAGGGTGCGGACACTGTGTCCGACGGTCAGTTTCAGATCCCACAGCACGGCAATAAACTCACCGATTTTCGGCGTGAGTGCCTCCGGCAGCGGTGTTCTGCTCAGCAGCAGAATATCGATATCTGACAGCGGATGCAGTTCACGGCGCCCGTAACCGCCGACGGCGACGAGGGCAAAATCAGGAACATCATCAAAACTGAAAAACTGCCACAGGCGGATCAGCAACTGATCGATATAATCGCTGCGGGTCAGCAGCAGGGTATGAACCGGCTGACCTTCACGAAAGGCGCCGGCCTGCCAGCGGCGGTAATGCTCCAGGTGTTCCCGCAGCACCGGCAGCTGCAAATCATCATCGGTAAAGGATAACGGTGAGGCGGGTTTCAGGGCTGATGCGGTATTCCGGGCATTGTCCATACGGAGTCCTTGTGGCAGAGGCGTTCTGCTGCAAGGGTACTGCGTCAGCGGGGAAATAACCAGTTTTTTGCCGGGCCGGCGGGGTTATATCAGTACCGGGCCGGGGATCGGAACAAACTGTAAAATAATGCGTTTGTTTTCATCATCCACACGGTAGATCAGATTACTGCGGAAGTAATTATGAAGGACATCACTCAGATTAATATAAGTATCTTCAGCAATCCCGCAGCCGTTACTCTGTCCGTCCGTGCGGCACATGCCCTGATTGACGATATCTTTCAGATACGGGGAGGCGTGCAATATTTCCGGTGCGTTATCATCGGTACTGAAGCTGAACAGTGACCGGTCAGGCGGTGCGGTAAGACGGGTGATGCGGTAGCTTGCTCCAGCATTCAGGTATTGTCTGCTCCCGGTCGCCAGTGCGGCAGTATCAATATTCAGGGCAGAGATACTGATCCGTCCGCTGAAATAAGGATTTTCTGTCGGCAGCAGAATGTCTTTCGCGTTCGGAAATACCTGCTGAGACAAGGTAACCAGTGTGAAGTAGGAACTGAGACTGCCGGCCGGAACATACACGGACTGGTGATCAAACGCCGGTTTGGTAAAGGCCAGATCAAACAGATTCAGTTCATAAACATTCTGGTGGATCAGCACACCGACAGCATACCCGCGCGCGACAAATTCTTTCTGCCACCAGCCGGATGATTTGGTCAGGAAATAGAGCGGCAGCAGCATGATAAGCAGAATCAGTGCGGTAACAGCGATAATGATACCGGCAGATTTCCGGGGGGATGTTGTCATTCCGTTCGTTCCTCAGCGTCCCGGCGGGCGGGGAGGTATCATGCCCGGCCTGTGTGCCGGACATGAAACAGGGCTGTTACTGTGCAACGAGAATGCGGGAAAGTGCGCCTTCTTCATCCTTGCGCAGTGTCATAATCTCACAGCCGTCATCGGTGACAACCAGCGTGTGCTCATATTGTGCGGATAAACCGCGATCTTTGGTTTTGACGGTCCAGCCGTCTTTCATGGTGCGGATCCGGTAATCCCCGGTATTCAGCATCGGTTCGATGGTAAATGCCATGCCTTTTTTCAGCACCACACCGCCGTCGTCGCCGTCATAGTGCAGTACCTGAGGTTCTTCATGGAAACCTTCACCGATACCGTGGCCGCAGTAATCACGGACGACAGAGTAATCATGGCCTTCCGCAAATTTCTGGATGGCTGCACCGAGAGTCCGCAGACGGATACCCGGTTTTACCATACGCAGGGCCAGATAGAGGCTTTCCTGCGTCACGCGGCACAGACGTTCGCCCTGAATCGTCGGTTTCCCGGCGATAAACATTGCGGAGGTGTCACCGTGGAAACCGTCTTTGATAACGGTGACATCGATATTCACGATATCGCCGTTTTTTAAGATTTTATCTTCGCTCGGAATGCCGTGGCAGACCACATCATTGACGGAGATACAGACAGATTTCGGGAAGCCGTGGTAACCGAGACAGGCGGAAATCGCCTGTTGTTTTTCGGTAATATGCTCGTGGCAGATGCGGTCGAGTTCACCGGTACTGACACCCGGCACAACATGCGGGGCGATAATTTCGAGCACTTCGGCCGCAAGACGACCGGCGACACGCATCTTCGCGATGTCGTCTTCTGTTTTGATTGTGATTGCCATAATTATTGATATCCGAACCGGGAATACCCCGTTGCTTTACTTAGGAAACTGGTACTGAGTCGCGGTATGTTATCAGCCGGAGAAAAGGATGCCAATCATTGCGCGGAAACCCGGCGGACGGCAGGCCGCCGCCGGCATGAAAACTGAAGAAAATGTGGTATCGCTGCTGCTTTTATGGTATAAAGCGCGCCGGCATTCCGTGTATTTTGCCCGGTTGCCGGAAACTTAAATTAACTCAACTGTTATAACACACACGAATCGGCACATGCGCCGGGGTGCTCCGAAGCTTTACGCTGACAGGGAGTCGGAAGCATGGGATTCGTGGAGGCATAACCCCAACTTATTATTTACAGAGGTTTAAAATGGCTACTGTTTCCATGCGCGATATGCTCCAGGCGGGCGTTCACTTCGGTCACCAGACTCGTTACTGGAACCCGAAAATGAAACCATTCATCTTTGGTGCCCGTAACAAAGTGCATATCATCAACCTGGAAAAAACTGTTCCGATGTTCAACGACGCGTTAGCTGAACTGAACAAAATCGCTTCACGTAAAGGTAAAATCCTGCTCGTAGGTACTAAACGTGCTGCAAGCGAAGCGGTACAGGAAGCTGCAATCAGCTGTGACCAGTTCTTCGTGAACCACCGCTGGTTAGGCGGTATGCTGACTAACTGGAAAACAGTTCGTCAGTCAATCAAACGCCTGAAAGATTTGGAAGCACAGTCTCAGGACGGTACTTTTGACAAACTGACCAAGAAAGAAGCGCTGATGCGTACCCGTGAACTTGGTAAGTTAGAAAATAGCCTGGGTGGTATCAAAGACATGGGCGGTTTACCTGACGCTCTGTTTGTTATCGATGCTGAGCACGAACACATTGCAATCAAAGAAGCAAACAACCTGGGTATCCCTGTATTTGCTATCGTTGATACTAACTCTGATCCGGACGGTGTTGATTTCATCATCCCTGGTAACGACGATGCAATCCGTGCAATTAAGCTGTACCTGGGCGCAGTCGCGACTTCTGTCCGCGAAGGCCGTTCACAGGATCTGGCTGTTCAGGCTGAAGAATTAGCCGCTGAATAATCTGAGTCTGCTCTCTGAGCGCTCTTATTAACCAGGTATTGCTGCAAATGGTTAGGGAGCCGTCATGGCTCCCTATACGCATCTGATATATGAACAACTCCCCGCAGAAACAGTTTCTGCGAGCTCATCGAGGAAATAACATGTCTGGAATTACCGCTGCATTGGTAAAAGAACTGCGTGAACGTACCGGCGCAGGTATGATGGAATGTAAAAAAGCACTGGTTGAAGCAAACGGTGATATCGAATTAGCTATCGATAACATGCGTAAATCCGGCCAGGCAAAAGCAGCGAAAAAAGCAGGCCGTGTTGCTGCTGAAGGCGTTATCTTATCTGCGATCAGCGCAGATGCTAAATTCGGTGCACTGATCGAAGTTAACTGTGAAACAGACTTCGTTGCAAAAGATACCGGTTTCCTGGCATTCGCACAGGATATCCTGAACTTCGTTATGGCTGAGAAAACTGCGGATGCAGAAGCTATCGTTGCCAAATTCGAAGAACAGCGTGTTACTCTGGTTGCTAAAATCGGTGAAAACATCAGCTTCCGTCGTGCTGCTATCTTAGAAGGCGACATGGTTGGTTCTTACATGCACGGCGCACGTATCGGTGTTCTGGTTGCTGCTACCGGTGCAAACGAAGAACTGATCAAACACATTGCTATGCACGTTGCTGCAAGCAAACCTGAATATACCAAACCTGAAGATGTTCCTGCTGATGTTGTTGCCCACGAGAAACAAATCCAGCTGGATATCGCAATGCAGTCTGGTAAACCTCAGGAAATCGCAGAGAAAATGGTTACCGGCCGTATGAACAAATTCACCGGCGAAATCTCTCTGACCGGTCAGCCGTTCGTTATGGACCCAAGCAAATCTGTCGGCGACCTGCTGAAAGAAAACAAAGCAGACGTGACTGCATTCATCCGTTTCGAAGTGGGTGAAGGTATCGAGAAAGCTGAAGCTGACTTCGCTGCAGAAGTCGCGGCAATGAGCAAATAATCATTGCATATCAGAGCCGCCGGAAGGCGGTTCTGTTTTATCTGTTGTACCCCTGTTTATCATCCGGGCTTTCGTCCGGGTATCTCTGGCAATAAATTCATCTGTTTAGGACAGAACACCATGGCTACCAATGCAAAACCTGTTTATCAACGTATTCTGCTGAAGCTCAGTGGCGAAGCTTTACAAGGGAATGAAGGTTTCGGAATTGATGCGACTGTACTTGACCGTATGGCGCAGGAAATTAAGGAACTGGTTGAACTGCAGATTCAGGTCGGTGTCGTTATTGGCGGGGGCAATCTGTTTCGCGGCGCAGGGCTGGCCGAAGCCGGTATGAACCGTGTTGTCGGTGACCATATGGGTATGCTGGCAACCGTGATGAACGGCCTGGCAATGCGTGATGCACTTCACCGCGCCTATGTAAATGCACGGCTGATGTCTGCAATTCCGCTCAACGGTGTTTGTGATAACTACAGCTGGGCTGAAGGGATCAGTCTGTTACGTCACGGCCGTGTGGTTATTTTCTCTGCCGGAACAGGCAACCCATTCTTTACCACGGATTCTGCGGCCTGTCTGCGCGGGATCGAAATTGAAGCGGATGTGGTTCTGAAAGCCACAAAAGTGGATGGCGTTTACTCAGCCGATCCGGCAAAAGATCCGGATGCAGTGCTGTATGAAAAACTCAACTATCAGGATGTGCTGGAACGCGAACTGAAAGTGATGGATCTGGCGGCCTTTACCCTGGCCCGTGACCATAACCTGCCAATCCGTGTTTTCAACATGAATAAGCCCGGCGCATTACGCCGCGTCGTGATGGGCGAGAACGAAGGTACCTTGATTTCGCGTGACTAAACGCCGGGACACCGGCGGAATTTGACGGTATCATTTAAAAATCGATTCGCCAAAATTATATGCGGGCCGCGCGACAGGCACGGTCTGAAAAATTACCCGTTTCCAAGGACTCATAACGTGATTAATGAAATCCAGAAAGACGCGCAGGAACGCATGGAAAAATGCGTCGAGTCGCTGAAATCCCAAATCAGTAAAGTGCGCACAGGCCGTGCTTCTCCGAGCCTGCTGGACGGTATCGTTGTTGAATATTACGGTACACCGACTCCGCTGCGCCAGTTAGCTAACGTGGTTGTGGAAGATTCACGCACCCTGGCTATCACCGTATTTGACCGTTCAATGTCACCGGCTATCGAAAAAGCGATTATGGCCTCTGACCTTGGTTTAAATCCGTCATCTGCCGGTACAGTTATCCGTGTTCCGCTTCCTGCGCTGACCGAAGAGCGTCGTAAAGACCTGATCAAAGTGGTCCGTGGTGATGCAGAGCAGGGCCGTATTGCGGTACGTAACGTCCGCCGTGATGCGAACGATAAAGTCAAAGCACTGCTGAAAGACAAAGAAATCAGTGAAGATGATGACCATCGTTCCCAGGACGACGTTCAGAAAATGACTGACCTGTTTATCAAAAAAATCGACGATGCACTGGCAGCAAAAGAAAAAGAGCTGATGGAATTCTGATCCGGATGCTGTGCTGAACAGAACATACAGAAATAGTGCCTGACGGCACTATTTTTTTACTTATCAGTCGCGGAAATGACTTCTCACTCTCCGTTCACCAAAGTGCTATACTTTTGCGATTCGAAATAACGATAAAGTAATATTGAGTATTTATCATGAAAGGTTTGGCAATTCTCGGTTCCACGGGATCTATCGGTAAAAATACACTTTCCGTCATTCGTCAGCATCCGGATTTATTCCGTGCAGTGGTTCTGGCTGCCGGAAAAAATGTTCAGACGATGTTTGAACAGTGTCTGGAATTTAAACCCCGCTATGCGGTGTTATCCGATGAAGTGGCCGCCGGTGAATTGCGGATTCAGCTGAAACTCCACGGCAGTGCGACAGAAGTGCTCAGCGGCAGTGCCGCTATTTGCGAACTGGTTCAGCTGGATGATGTGGACCAGGTTATGGCGGCAATTACCGGTGTGGCCGGTCTGCTGCCGACTCTTGCGGCGATCCGCGCGGACAAACGTATTCTGCTGGCAAACAAAGAAGCCCTGATCACCAGCGGACGTCTGTTTTTTGCTGCCATGAGTACAAGCCGCGCCGAACTGTTTCCTATCGACAGCGAACATAACGCAATTTTTCAGTCCCTGCCGTCTGCCGTGCAGTTGTCGCTGGGACACGCCGACCTGAATGCCGCAGGCATTGATTCCGTTATCCTGACCGGCTCCGGCGGTCCGTTCCGTGAAACACCCTTATCTGAACTGGTGAATATGACACCGGATCAGGCCTGTGCACACCCGAACTGGTCAATGGGACGCAAAATTTCCGTGGATTCCGCCACGATGATGAATAAGGGCCTTGAATATATTGAGGCACGTTATTTCTTTAATGCATCAGCAAAACAAATGGAAGTTATTGTGCACCCGCAGTCGGTGATTCATTCGATGGTCCGCTATACTGACGGCAGCATTATTGCACAGCTGGGGACGCCGGATATGCGCACACCGATAAGCTATTCAATGAGTTATCCCG
The DNA here is from genome assembly GCF_032989665.1 of Morganella sp. BCCO 40_0007. NCBI lineage: Bacteria > Pseudomonadati > Pseudomonadota > Gammaproteobacteria > Enterobacterales > Morganellaceae > Morganella > Morganella sp. BCCO 40_0007. The sequence continues at coordinate 192,650 of NZ_JAVBIN010000009.1, forward strand.
GACGTATCACTGCCGGGGCTGAACGCCTTGATTTTACCCGTATGGGCGGCCTGACCTTTGAAGAGCCGGATTATAACCGTTACCCGTGCCTGAAACTGGCGATTGAAGCCTGTGATGACGGGCAGGCGGCCACAACCGCGATGAACGCGGCCAATGAAGAAACTGTACAGGCATTTCTGCAAAATAAAATCCGTTTCACAGATATCGCGCAAATAAACCGGATGGTAGTGGAAAATCACCGGTTTACGGAACCTCAGTCGATTGACGATGTCCTTATTATTGATAAACAAACGCGGGAACTGACCCGTAAATCAATCGGAAAAATCGCGAAGTAATTAATTTATATTAACGGGTTGCGTTTGTCGGTGAATAGCGCAAGTGATATAGTTCAGCGTTACGATTTCTGTAAATCAGATTTTTAATGACCGGTTAACGACACTATGACGTTATCACTGACAAACAGAGACAACACCGTGAACCTGCACGGTGTTTTTGTGTCTGACGCCATGTATTAACCGATACCTCAAAGGATTAACTTGCGTGACAGTATCCAGTGAAAATGCCTCAGAAAAGCCGGGACCTCAGCATGTCGCCATTATTATGGACGGCAACGGCCGCTGGGCAAAAAAACGCGGAAAATTGCGGGTTTCCGGCCATCGCGCAGGGATCAAATCGGTCCGCAGTTCGGTCAGTTTTGCCATCAAAAACCAGATAAAATCTCTGACACTTTATGCCTTCAGCAGTGAGAACTGGAACCGTCCTGAACAGGAAGTTCACTCACTGATGGAGTTGTTTGTCTTTGCGCTGGATAACGAAGTCAAAAGTCTGCACAAACATAATGTCAGATTATCCGTTATCGGTGATGTGAGCCGGTTCAGCCCGCGTCTGCAGGAGCGTATCCGCCGTGGTCAGGTGCTGACTGCCAATAACACCGGTTTACAGCTGAATATCGCCGCCAACTATGGCGGGCGCTGGGATATCACCCACAGTGTTAAACAGGTGATTGCACAAGTACAGCGCGGTGAATTATCTGCTGAAGATGTCAGCGAACAGGATATCAGCCGTCATATCTCTCTTCATGATCAGCCGCCGATTGATCTCGTGATCCGGACCGGCGGCGAGCATCGCATCAGCAATTTCCTGCTCTGGCAGGTTGCGTATGCCGAATTTTATTTTACAGAAGTGCTGTGGCCTGACTTTGATGAAAACGCTTTCAGTAATGCAATAACATCGTTTACACAGCGTGAGCGCCGTTTCGGCGGAACCACACCTGATGATCAGTCTGAGCAGGCTCCGGGAGGAAATGTTGCTTAAGTACCGTCTTATTACTGCCATTATTTTAATTCCGCTGGTACTGCTGGCGATGTTTATGCTCGCGCCGGCACATTTCGGCTGGGTGGTGATCGCCGTATGCGGGCTGGCCGGCTGGGAATGGGCGCAATTTGCGGGTCTGAAAGGTGCCGGACAGCGTATTATCACCGGTGTGGTGTTTGCAGCCGGTCTGGCTGCGTGGCAACTGACACTGGATATGACTAACCTGATGGCTGATGCTGCGGTACAGGGCAGTCTGTGGGCGTCACTGGTCTGGTGGGTCTGCGCGGTGCTGCTGGTGATCAGCTTTCCGAAATCAGCCGCGTTGTGGAAAGATTCCGTGATTATCCGCCTTATCTTCGGTGTGGTGACCATTGTTCCGTTTTACAGCGGTATGATGGTGCTGCGCACTCAGGGCTATGCGGGCGGTGATGTTTATCAGGGCGCCTGGTGGCTGCTGTATGTCATGCTGCTGGTCTGGGCGGCGGACTCCGGTGCGTATGCTTTCGGTCGTCTGCTGGGCAAACACAAAATGGCACCGCGCGTCTCACCGGGCAAAACCCTGGAAGGTCTGGCAGGCGGTCTGATCACGGCCGGGCTGGTTTCCTGGTTATTCAGTCACTATTCGCCGTTACAGACACTGCCGGAAAATCTGATTATTGTGTCAGTGATTGTGGTGCTGATTTCTGTATTCGGTGATCTGACCGAAAGTATGTTTAAACGTCAGTCCGGCGTGAAGGACAGCAGCCAGCTGATCCCGGGGCATGGCGGCGTAATGGATCGCATTGACAGCCTGACCGCGGCAGTACCGGTATTTGCCGGTCTGATCCTGTTAGTATTCTCCGGCTTTTAAGCACACCGGGAGCAGACAGAAAACGCATGATGACTTTTATCTGGAACTCAGCCGCTTTTATTATTGCGCTGGGAATTTTGGTTACCGTACATGAGTTCGGGCACTTTTGGGTGGCCCGGCGCTGCGGTATTTTTGTCGAACGGTTTTCCGTCGGTTTCGGCAAAGCGCTCTGGCGCCGCACAGACAGGCACGGAACAGAATTTGTCATCGCGGTAATTCCGCTCGGCGGTTATGTCAAAATGCTGGATGAGCGCGTGGAGCCGGTTGCACCGGAGCGTCGTCATCAGGCGTTTAATAACAAAACGGTCGGCCAGCGGGCGGCGGTGGTCAGTGCAGGGCCGATTGCTAACTTCCTGTTAGCCATCGTGGCGTACTGGATTGTCTTTATGATCGGGGTTCCGGCCGTTCGCCCGGTGGTGGCGGATATCCGCGCGGGATCGGTCGCAGAACAGGCAAATATTTTGCCCGGGATGGAACTAAATGCCGTTGACGGTATCGAAACGCCTGACTGGAGCAGTGTGCGTCTGGCGATGATCAGTAAAATCGGCGACGATTTCACGGTTCTGAATGTGATTCCGGAACCGGGCTCAGCGCCTGCGGAAAAACGTCTGGACCTTACCCGCTGGAAATTTGATCCGGAAAAACAGGACGCTGTTCTGTCTCTGGGTATCATGCCGGTATCTGCACAGGTCAGTAATGAGATTAATGTCCTGACGCCGGGAGGGCCTGCCGAAAAAGCCGGTTTACAACCGGGGGACAGGATCGTTAAAGTAGGCGGGGAACCGCTGACCGTCTGGCAGCCGTTTACGCTTTTTGTACGTAATAGTCCCGGAAAAACACTCGATTTACTGATAGAGCGGGGCGGAGAACATATTCATGTTCCTCTCACGACAGAGATAAAAAACAGCGGCGGCAGTAAACAAATTGGTTTTGCCGGTGTCGAATTAAAGGTGATTCCGCTCGACCCGCAATATATTACTGAGCATCAGTACGGGCCGGTGGAAGCGGTTGCCGAGGCAACCGGGAAAACCTGGCAGTTAATGAATCTGACCGTGAAGATGATCGGTAAGCTGGTGACCGGTGATGTAAAACTGAATAATCTCAGCGGTCCGGTATCGATTGCGAAAGGTGCCGGTATTTCCGCCGATTCCGGCTTAGTGTATTATCTGATGTTTCTGGCGCTTATCAGCGTCAATTTAGGGATCATTAATCTGTTCCCGCTGCCAGTTTTAGATGGTGGACACCTGTTATTCCTGCTTATCGAGAAGATAAAAGGCGGGCCGGTGTCCGAGCGTGTACAAGACTTCAGTTATCGTATTGGTGTAATGGCACTGGTACTGTTGATGGGGCTTGCACTTTTCAATGATTTCTCCCGCTTCTGATTAAAGAAGACCGGGACCGGTAAGGAAAACGCATAACAACGATGGCGATGAAAAAGTTGCTCATAGCGTCGCTGCTGCTTGGCAGCTTCACTGCATACGGTTCAGACGGATTCGTGGTTCAGGACATTCAGTTTGAAGGTCTTCAGCGCGTCGCCGTTGGTGCTGCATTACTGAACATGCCTGTCCGTGTCGGTGACACGGCAAGCGATGAGGATATCGGACGTACCATTCGCGCACTGTTCGCGACCGGTAACTTTGAGGATGTCCGCGTCCTGCGTGATGGTAATGTACTGCTGGTTCAGGTGAAGGAACGTCCGACCATTGCAAATATCACCTTCTCGGGTAATAAATCCGTGAAGGACGACATGCTCAAACAGAACCTGGAAGCATCCCGTATCCGCGTCGGGGAAGCCCTTGACCGGACGATGCTGTCAAACATTGAAAAGGGACTGGAAGACTTCTATCACAGCGTCGGTAAATACAACGCAACAGTAAAAGCTGTTGTCACACCACTGCCGCGCAACCGTATTGACGTGAAATTCGTCTTTGCGGAAGGGGTTTCCGCAACTATTCAGCAGATCAATATCGTTGGTAACACACAGTTTACCACCGCTGAACTGGTTAACCGTTTCCAGCTGCGCGATGATGTGCCGTGGTGGAACCTGGCGGCTGACCAGAAATACCAGAAACAGAAACTGGCCGGTGATCTCGAAACCCTGCGCAGTTTCTATCTGGATCGCGGTTACGCGAAATTCAATATCGATTCGACTCAGGTCAGCCTGACGCCGGATAAAAAAGGTATCTATATCACCATCAACGTGACCGAAGGCGATCAGTATCAGATTGCCGGTGTTCAGGTTGCGGGTGAAACCGCAGGTCACTCCGCTGAAATTACTGAGCTGACTGCGATTGAGCCGGGTTCACTCTATAACGGTGCGCAGGTCACCAAAATGGAGAATGATGTCAAAAATATGCTCGGCCGCTATGGTTACGCATATCCGCGCGTCATGACCCAGCCGGAAATTAATGAAGCCGACAAAACCGTGGTTCTGCATGTGAATGTGGATGCCGGTAACCGTTTCTATGTCCGCCAGATCCGTTTCGCCGGTAACGACGTGAGTAAAGACTCCGTTCTGCGCCGTGAAATGCGTCAGATGGAAGGGGCATGGTTAGGTAACGATCTGGTCGAGGCCGGTAAAGAACGTCTGAACCGTACCGGTTACTTTGAAACCGTTGAGGTGGAAACCCAGCGTGTGCCGGGTGTGCCGGATCAGGTCGACGTTGTCTATAAAGTCAAAGAGCGTAACACCGGTTCCCTGAACTTTGGTGTGGGCTTCGGTACTGAAAGCGGCGTCAGCTTCCAGGTGGGGGTCACCCAGGATAACTGGTTAGGTACCGGTTATCAGGTTGGTGCTAACGCCAGTAAAAACGACTACTCCACTTACGCGGAACTGTCACTGACTGACCCGTTCTTCACCGTAGATGGTGTGAGTCTCGGTGGTCGTATCTTCTATAACGACTTCCGTGCTGATGATGCGGACTTGTCCGGTTACACCAACAAAACCTATGGTGTGGATGGTACGCTCGGCTTCCCGATCAACGAAAATAACTCTTTCCGCTTAGGTCTGGGTTATGTGCATAACACGCTGTCACGTATGGAACCGCAGGTTAATATGTGGCGTTATCTGCACTCAATGGGTGAAGAGCCGAACTATAAAGATCGTGCAGAATTCCGTGCCGATGACTTCACGTTTACAACCGCCTGGGTTTATAACAACCTTGACCGCGGTTACTTCCCGACCTCCGGTGTGAAATCCACCGTGAGTGCGAAAGTCACGATTCCGGGCTCTGATAACGAATACTATAAACTGATCGCAGATACCACCGGTTATTACCCGATTGATGAAAACGGCAGCTGGGTTGTGATGGGTCGCGGTCGTTTAGGCTTCGGTGATGGTCTCGGCGGCAAAGAACTGCCGTTCTATGAGAACTTCTATGCAGGTGGTTCCGGTACTGTCCGCGGCTTCCGTTCCAATACTATCGGTCCGAAAGCGGTCTATTATGACGGAGCATCCGATAAGTTACGCAATGACAGCCCGTCCCGTGATGCTATCGGGGGTAACGCAATGGCGGTGGCCAGTATGGAACTGATCACACCGACACCGTTTATCGACGAAAAATACACGAATTCTGTCCGCACATCACTCTTTATGGATGCCGGTACAGTGTGGGATACCAACTGGGACAATACTGAGCTCATGCAGAAGTATGGTATTCCTGATTACAGTAAAGCAGGGAACATCCGTGTCTCCGCCGGTGTCGCGTTCCAGTGGATTTCTCCGCTCGGACCATTGGTCTTCTCTTATGCGAAGCCAATCAAAGACTACCAGGGTGACCGGACAGAACAGTTCCAGTTTAATATCGGTAAGACCTGGTAATTGCGGTACAGGGTTACCATACGTAATAACCAGTACGCTCAGTGTGCAAAGGGAATCTTTACCATTGGGTTTAATATCCAACCAGTAAATGGTGTTTAAGGGGTTTTATTGTGAAAAAGTTATTAACTGCTGCCAGCGTAGGTATGGTATTAGCGATGTCTGCCGGTGCTGCTCAGGCTGCTGACAAGATCGCGGTTGTCAATATCGGTGAAGTTGTCCAGAAAATGCCGGGCCGTGAAGCGGCAGCAAAACAACTGGAAAACGAATTCAAAAGCCGTGGTACTGAACTGCAGAGCTTAGAAAAAGATCTGCAGACCCGTGCTCAGAAACTCCAGAAAGACGGCGCGTCCATGAAAGACAGCGAGCGTCAGAAACTGGCCGGTGAATTCGATACCAAACGTGCTGACTTCGCGAAAAAAGCCCAGTCATTTGATCAGGACTTCCAGCGTCGTCAGATGGAAGAGCGTAACAAAGTCATGAAGCGCGTTGAAGATGCAGTGAAATCTGTTGCTTCAAAAGGCGGATATGATGTTGTGATCGATGCTAACGCGGTTGCATATTCTGTTTCCGGCATTGATATCACTGCTGATGTTCTGAAACAGGTTAAATAATTAATGTCTTCCATTCGATTAGCTGATCTCGCTCAGCAGTTGAATGCAACGTTACACGGTGATGGCGATCTCGTCATCACCGGTATCGCGCCTATGCATTCAGCAAACAGCGGGCAAATTACCTTTCTGTCTGATGCCCGTTACCGGGAAAAACTGGCCGGTTGTCAGGCGGGTGCTGTGGTATTGCGTGAAGACGATTTACCGTTTTGTCAGGTTGCGGCCCTTGTGGTCAAAGATCCGTACCTGGCGTATGCGCACATGGCGCAGATTATGGATACCACACCGGCTCCGGCTGACAGTATCCATCCGTCTGCGGTGATTGATCCGTCAGCCTCACTCGGGGTGAATGTATCAGTCGGTGCGAATGCTGTGATTGAATCCGGCGTTGTTCTGGGTGACGATGTCATTATCGGCGCAGGTTCGTTTGTCGGCAAGAATACCAAAATCGGTGCCAAAACCCGTATCTGGGCAAATGTCACTGTATACCACGGGATTGTGATGGGTGAAGGCTGCCTGGTTCACTCCAACACCGTTATCGGTGCGGACGGATTCGGATATGCCAACGATCGCGGTCAGTGGGTAAAAATCCCTCAGCTGGGTTCCGTCATTATCGGCGACCGGGTTGAAATCGGCTCCTGTACCACTATCGACCGTGGTGCATTAGAAAACACGGTGATCGGTAACGGTGTTATCATTGATAACCAGTGCCAGATTGCCCATAACGTCATAATCGGCGACAACACCGCAGTAGCCGGTGGCGTGATTATGGCCGGGAGCCTGAAAATCGGCCGCAACTGTATGATTGGCGGAGCAAGCGTCATTAATGGTCATATGGAAATCTGCGATCGCGTCGTTGTGACAGGCATGGGCATGGTAATGCGGCCTATCACCGAACCGGGTGTATACTCCTCCGGTATTCCGTTACAGCCAAACAAAACATGGCGTAAAACTGCCGCGCTGGTGATGAATATCAGCGAAATGAATAAACGCCTCAAGGCGGTCGAGCGGCAGCTGGATAACGACGATAAATAACAACGCATTTTGCGGTATTTTTGCGGCCTGCTAACCGCGTGACGGGTATAGCAGGCCGTGTTATTAATAAGACATATGACAAAGAGACAGGAAGAGTATTCTGATGAGTGACAACCATACTCTCAAAATTGATGAAATTTTAGAGCTTCTTCCGCACCGGTATCCGTTTTTGTTAGTGGATCGCGTGCTGGATTTTGAAGAAGGTAAATTTTTACGTGCCGTGAAAAACGTATCGTTTAACGAGCCGTTTTTCCAGGGGCACTTCCCGGGCAAACCGATTTTTCCGGGTGTTCTGATTCTGGAAGCGATGGCTCAGGCCACCGGCATTCTGGCGTTCAAAAGCCTGGGTAAATTAGAACCGGGTGAACTGTATTATTTTGCCGCCATCGATGACTGTCGCTTTAAACGCCCGGTACTGCCGGGAGACCAGATGATCCTCGAAGTGACTTTCCATAAGGAACGCCGCGGCGTTGCCCGTTTCACGGGTGTTGCGAAAGTTGACGGAGAAGTTGCCTGCGAAGCTACCATGATGTGTGCACGCCGCCGTGAGGGGTAATAAATGATCGATAAAACCGCCCGGATTCACCCGTCTTCCATTATCGAAGACGGTGCCGTTATTGGTGCCAATGTCACCATCGGTCCTTTCTGCTGTATTGGTGCGGATGTTGAGATCGGTGAGGGGACTGAAATTAAGTCCCATGTTGTGATTAATGGTCATACCAAAATTGGTCGTGATAACCAGATTTTCCAGTTTGCCTCGATTGGTGAGATAAACCAGGATCTGAAATACAATGGTGAACCGACCCGCGTCGAAATCGGTGATCGTAACCGTATCCGCGAAAGTGTGACTATTCATCGCGGCACCGCGCAGGACACCGGCGTTACCCGTATCGGTAACGACAACCTGCTGATGATCAATGCGCATGTTGCTCACGACTGTGTGATCGGCAACCATTGTATCATTGCCAACAACGGAACCCTGGCGGGTCATGTCACTCTGGATGACTATGTTATCCTGGGTGGTTTATCGGCTGTTCATCAGTTCTGCCGTATCGGTGCCCACGTAATGGTCGGCGGCTGTTCCGGTGTGGCACAGGATATCCCGCCGTTCTTAATCGCGCAGGGTAACCATGTGACCGCTTTCGGACTCAATGCTATCGGCCTTAAACGCCGTGGTTTTGATAAAGATGATATCAGTGCGTTACAGAATGCGTATAAGGTTCTGTACCGCAGTAATCTGACGCTGGCAGAAGCCAAAGTACAGTTAGCTGAACTGGCGAAAGAAAACGTCCACGTAAAAGCGTTCGCTGACTTCCTGGATACCGCTGAACGCGGGATCATCCGTCCGTAATTGCGGGGGCTGCCATGTCGGTATCACCTCGTCCGCTCACGATAGGTATTGTCGCCGGAGAAACCTCCGGTGACATTCTCGGTGCAGGGTTAATGCGTGCACTGAAAGAAAAATATCCGGATGTTCGTTTCATAGGGGTTGCCGGTCCGCTGATGCAGGCGGAAGGCTGTGAAACCTGGTATGAAATGGAAGAACTGGCGGTGATGGGTATCGTGGAGGTGCTTGGCCGCCTGCCGCGCCTGCTCTCTATCCGCCGTGATCTCACCCGGCGTTTCCGTGAACTCAAACCGGATGTCTTTGTCGGCATTGATGCGCCGGATTTTAATATCACCCTGGAAGGGCGGTTAAAATCTTCCGGGATCAAAACGATCCACTATGTCAGCCCGTCTGTCTGGGCGTGGCGGCAAAACCGGGTCTTTAAGATTGCCAAAGCGACCAATCTGGTGCTGGCTTTCCTGCCGTTCGAAAAAGCGTTTTACGACAAATACAATGTGCCGTGCCGTTTTATCGGGCATACCATGGCAGATGCACTGCCGTTACAGCCGGATAAAGCCGCAGCCCGTGATGCTCTGGGGCTGGATCAGTCCGCGCCGTGTCTGGCAATGCTGCCGGGCAGCCGCCATGCGGAAGTCTCGATGCTCAGCGGTGATTTCCTGAAAACCGCGCAACTGCTGCGGCAATCACTGCCGGATTTACAGATTGTGGTGCCGCTGGTGAATGCGAAACGCCGTGCCGAATTTGAAGCTATCAAACAGGACATTGCACCGGAACTGGATGTGCATCTGCTTGACGGCCGTGCCCGTGACGCGATGATTGCCTCAGATGCCGCACTGCTGGCATCAGGTACGGCGGCACTGGAGTGCATGCTGGCGAAATGCCCGATGGTGGTGGGCTACCGTATGAAGCCATTTACGTTCTGGCTGGCAAAACGGCTGGTCAAAACTCCGTATGTGTCGCTGCCTAACCTGCTGGCCGGACGCGAAATTGTACCGGAACTTTTACAGGATGAGTGCCGCAGCGATCTGCTGGCAGATGCACTGCTGCCGCTGTTGCAGGGCGGAGAGGCAGTGGATAAACTCAGAGAAACCTTCCTGGAATTACATCAGAAAATCCGTCTTGATGCGGATAATCAGGCCGCTCAAGCCGTATCAGATATAGCGAGTAATTAATGGATTTTGTTTATCCTGACGCGGCACTGATTGCCGGTGTCGATGAAGTCGGCCGCGGGCCGCTGGTCGGCGCGGTGGTGACCGCCGCCGTTATTCTTGATCCGCAAAACCCGGTTGAAGGTCTGGCGGACTCCAAAAAACTCACCGAAAAGAAACGTGAGCGGCTGTTTGCTGAAATTCAGGAAAAAGCACTGTACTGGAGTATCGGCCGTGCGGAAGCTGCTGAAATTGATCAGATCAATATCCTGCAGGCCACATTCCTGGCCATGCAGCGGGCGGTGGCCGGATTACCGGTGCGTCCGGGATTTGTGCTGGTGGATGGTAATAAAGCGCCGGATTTCGGCGTTCCTGCTCAGGCGGTGATCAAAGGTGACGGACTGGTGCCGGAAATCAGCGCGGCATCGATACTGGCAAAAGTCACGCGGGATCGCGAAATGGCGGAGCTGGATAAACTATTTCCGCAGTACGGATTTGCAAAACACAAAGGTTACCCGACGGCGCTGCATCTTGAGATGCTGGCGCAGTATGGCGTGACAGAGCATCACCGAACCAGTTTCGGCCCGGTCCGCCGTGCGCTGGCCGGTATCAGTCAGTGAGGATGGCGTAATGGCGGAACCGCGTTTTATTCATCTTAATATTCACAGCGACTATTCCATGATCGACGGGCTGGCGAAAACCGGGCCGCTGGTCAAAAAAGTGGCGTCGATGAATATGCCGGCGATGGCGATTACGGATTTTACCAACCTGTGCGGGCTGGTGAAATTTTACGGCAGTGCGCACGGCGCCGGGGTGAAACCGATTGTCGGCGCGGATTTCCTGATGGAAAGCGAACTGCTGGGTGACGAACTGGCTTCGCTTACGATTCTGGCACGCAATAACACCGGTTATCAGAACCTGACCCTGCTTATCTCTGAAGCCTACCAGAATGGCTACGGTGCACAGGGGCCGACTATTCAGCGCGACTGGCTGGTTAATCACAAAGAAGGGCTGATTATTCTCTCCGGCGGACGTAAAGGGGATGTCGGTAAATTCCTGCTGCGCGGTAACAGCGTGCTGGTGGATCAGGCGCTGGAATTCTGGCAGACCCATTTCCCGGACAGCTTCTATCTGGAGCTTATCCGGACCGGCCGCCAGGATGAGGAAAGCTATCTGCATGCCGCTGTACAATTGGCAACAGAGAAATCCCTGCCGGTGGTGGCGACCAATGATGTCCGTTTTATCAGCAGTGAAGATTTTGACGCCCATGAAATCCGCGTTGCTATTCATGACGGTTATACATTAGCGGACCCGAAACGCCCGAAGCTCTACAGCCCTCAGCAATATCTGCGCAGTGAGGACGAGATGTGCGAGTTGTTCGCTGACATCCCGGAAGCACTGCAGAACAGCGTCGAAATTGCTAAGCGTTGTAACGTTACTATCCGTCTCGGCGAGTATTTCCTGCCGCAGTTCCCGACCGGGGATATGAGCACGGAAGATTATCTGGTCAAACGCTCGAAAGAGGGGCTGGAGGAGCGCCTGGCGTTCCTGTTCCCGGACCCGGAAGTGCGCGCGCAGCGCCGCCCGGAATATGACGAACGTCTGGATATTGAACTGAAAGTGATCAACCAGATGGGCTTCCCCGGCTACTTCCTGATCGTGATGGAGTTTATCCAGTGGTCGAAGGATAACAATGTGCCGGTAGGCCCGGGACGTGGTTCCGGTGCCGGTTCACTGGTGGCGTACTCCCTGAAAATCACCGATCTGGACCCGCTGGAGTTCGACCTCCTGTTCGAACGGTTCCTGAACCCGGAACGTGTTTCCATGCCTGACTTCGACGTCGACTTCTGTATGGAAAAACGTGACCGCGTGATCGATCACGTGGCAGAAATGTACGGTCGTGATGCGGTTTCCCAGATTATTACTTTCGGTACCATGGCCGCCAAAGCGGTGATCCGCGATGTCGGTCGTGTACTGGGGCATCCGTACGGGTTTGTCGACAGAATTTCCAAACTGGTGCCGCCTGATCCGGGCATGACACTGGAAAAAGCTTTTGCGGCAGAGCCGCAGCTCGGCGAAGTGTATGAAGCCGATGAAGAAGTCAGGGCATTGATCGACATGGCGCGTATCCTGGAAGGGGTAACGCGTAACGCCGGTAAACACGCTGGTGGTGTGGTGATCGCGCCGACAAAAATTACGGATTTCGCGCCGCTTTACTGCGACCCGGAGGGGAATAACCCGGTCACTCAGTTTGATAAAAACGACGTGGAATATGCCGGTCTGGTGAAATTCGACTTCCTCGGTCTGCGTACACTGACGATTATCGACTGGGCGCTGGGGATGATTAACCCGCGCAACGAGAAAAAAGGTAAGCCGCCGGTGGATATCGCGGCTATCCCGCTCGATGACCAGAAAAGCTTTGATATGCTGCAACGCTCTGAAACCACCGCGGTTTTCCAGCTTGAATCCCGCGGCATGAAAGATCTGATCAAACGTCTGCGTCCGGACAGCTTTGAAGATATGATAGCCCTGGTGGCACTGTTCCGCCCCGGCCCGCTGCAATCGGGCATGGTGGATAACTTTATCGACCGTAAACACGGACGCGAGGCTATCTCTTACCCGGATGTGGAATGGCAGCATGAGTCCCTGCAACCGGTACTGGAACCGACGTACGGTATTATTCTGTATCAGGAACAGGTGATGCAGATTGCCCAGGTGCTGGCGGGTTATACGCTGGGCGGCGCGGATATGCTGCGTCGTGCGATGGGTAAGAAAAAGCCGGAAGAGATGGCAAAACAGCGCTCGGTATTTGAAGAGGGCGCGGTGAAAAACGGCGTGGATGCCGAGCTGTCCATGAAAATCTTTGACCTGGTGGAAAAATTCGCCGGTTACGGGTTTAACAAATCTCACTCCGCCGCTTACGCGCTGGTTTCCTATCAGACACTGTGGCTCAAGGCGCACTATCCGGCTGAATTTATGGCCGCTGTAATGACAGCGGATATGGATAATACGGAAAAAGTTGTCGGGCTGGTGGATGAATGCTGGCGGATGGGGCTGAAAGTATTGCCGCCGGATATCAACAGCGGACTGTATCACTTCCATGTCAATGATGAAGGTGAGATAGTCTATGGTATCGGCGCGATTAAAGGTGTCGGCGAAGGGCCTATCGAAGCTATTCTGGAAGCCCGTAAAGACGGACATTTCAAGGATATCTTTGATTTGTGTGCCCGCACTGACATCAAAAAACTGAACCGCCGCGTAATGGAAAAACTCATTATGTCCGGCGCGTTTGACCGGCTGGGCCCGCATCGTGCCGCGCTGATGTCCTCGCTGGAGGATGCGCTGAAAGCAGCGGATCAGCATGCCAAAGCGGAAGCCACCGGTCAGGCGGATATGTTCGGGGTACTGGCGGAGGCGCCGGAACAGGTGGAACGTTCTTATGCCAATATTCCGAAATGGCAGGAAGAAATTATCCTCGAAGGAGAGCGGGAAACACTCGGGTTGTATCTTACCGGACACCCGATAAACCGTTATCTGAAAGAAATTGAGCGCTATACTCATGGCTTGCGCCTGAAAGATGTTAACCCGACGCCCCGCGGTCAGATGACCACGGTGGTTGGTCTGGTGCTGGCTTCCAAGGTGATTACCACCAAACGGGGAAACCGGATTGGTGTCTGCACTCTCGATGATCGTTCCGGCCGGCTGGAAATTATGCTATTTTCCGATGCACTGGAACGTTATCAGCACCTGCTTGAACAGGATCGCATTCTGATTGCCTCCGGGCAGGTCAGCTTTGATGATTTCAGCGGCGGGCTTAAAATGGTGGTCAGGGAACTGCTGGATATCAGCGAAGCACGCGAAAAATATGCACGCGGACTTGCTATCTCGCTTACGGACAGGCAAATTGACGAACAACTGCTGCACCGGTTGCGCGGTGCACTTGAACCGCACCGCTCCGGGACAATACCGGTTCACCTTTATTACCAGAAGGACGATGCCAGAGCGCGGATGCGTTTCGGTGCCACCTGGCGGGTTACTCCGACCGATACCCTTCTGACAGATCTGCGGACTCTGCTGGGTAATGAGCAGGTAGAATTAGAATTTGACTAAAATAGGAACATTATGAGTCTTAATTTTCTGGATTTTGAACAGCCGATTGCCGAGTTAGAGGCGAAAATTGATTCGCTGACCGCGGTCAGCCGCCAGGATGAATCACTCGATATCAATCTTGACGAAGAAGTTGAACGCTTACGGGCGAAGAGTCTGGAACTGACACGTAAGATTTTCGCTGACCTGGGTGCATGGCAGATAGCTCAGCTGGCACGCCATCCGCGTCGCCCGTATACCCTGGATTACGTCAAACTGATCTTTACCGATTTTCAGGAACTGGCAGGCGACCGCGCATATGCGGATGACAAAGCGATTGTCGGCGGGATTGCCCGTCTCGACGGTCGTCCGGTGATGATTATCGGCCATCAGAAAGGCCGTGAAACCAAAGAAAAGATCCGCCGTAACTTCGGCATGCCGGCACCGGAAGGTTACCGCAAGGCGCTGCGTCTGATGGAACTGGCCGAACGCTTTAATCTGCCGGTGATCACCTTTATCGACACCCCTGGTGCTTATCCGGGCGTGGGTGCGGAAGAGCGCGGTCAGTCTGAAGCGATCGCCCGTAACCTGCGTGAAATGTCCCGTCTGAAAGTACCGGCAATTTGTACCGTTGTCGGGGAAGGCGGTTCCGGCGGCGCGCTGGCAATTGCGGTCGGCGATAAAGTGAATATGCTGCAATACAGCACATATTCTGTGATTTCACCGGAAGGCTGTGCCTCTATTCTGTGGAAAAGCGCGGATAAAGCGCCAATCGCGGCAGAAGCAATGGGGATCACCGCTCCGCGTCTGAAAGAACTGAAACTGATCGACAATGTGATCCCTGAGCCGCTGGGCGGCGCGCACCGTGATTATGAAGCGATTGCCGCATCCCTGAAAGCGCAGATCCTGTCTGATCTGGCTGAGCTGGATAAACTGGACAGCGAGTCGCTGGTGAATCGCCGCTATGAGCGCCTGATGAGCTACGGCTACTGCTGATAACCGGTTGTGGATACTGCCTTTTGTGAGTCACTGTCTGCCGTGTTCCGCCGTGTGTTTGCCTCTCAGCAGGCAATACTGGCGGGGCTGAGCGGCGGGCTTGATTCTGTTGTCCTGCTGCATGCTCTGCGGCAGTGGCAGGTTGCTGAGCGTCCGGCGCTGCGGCTGCGGGCAGTCCACATTCATCACGGATTAAACCCGCTGGCGGATGACTGGGCGGAGCACTGCCGGACATTCTGCGGGACACTGTCTGTTCCGTTTCAGGTGTGCCGCGTGCAGGTGGACCCCCGTAAAAAAGGGATTGAAGCCGCCGCCAGAGATGCCCGCTATCAGGCATTCCGTGATGTGATCGCCCCGGATGAGGTGCTGGTGACAGCCCAGCATCTGGACGATCAGAGCGAAACCTTTTTTCTCGCCTTAAAACGCGGCAGCGGCCCTGCCGGTCTGTCCGCCATGCCGGAACAGATGCCATTTGGCCGTAATCTGCTGATCCGCCCGTTACTCACCTTCAGCCGCGCTCAGCTCGAACAGTATGCGGCGTATCATCACCTTTCCCGGGTGGAAGATGACAGCAATCAGGATATCCGCTATGACCGCAATTTCCTGCGTCATGAGGTATTACCGCAACTGAATGCCCGCTGGCCGCATTTCGCGCAGGTGGTATCCCGCAGTGCTGCGCTTTGCGGCGAACAGGAAGCCCTGCTGGATGAGCTTCTGCAACCGGAACTCACGCAGTTAACCGGTTCTGATAATGGCCTGTCTTTTATCCCGCTGCTCAGTGCCGGAACGGCAAAACGTAACGCGGTACTGCGCCGCTGGCTGAAACACTGTGGTGTGCAGATGCCGTCACAACACCAGCTGACGCTGCTCTGGCAGGAAGTGGCACTGGCAAAGCCGGATGCTGAACCGGGTTACTGTCTGAAACCGGTCACTATCCGCCGCTATCAGAACAAACTGTATGTGACGGAGAAAACTGCGGGGTTATCCGCATATTGCCTGCCGTGGGATCTTCATTCTGCTTTGCCATTGCCGGATGATGCCGGAATTTTGCGGGTGACGGAAACGCTCAATCCGCAGGATGTGGTATCTGTGGTGCGCCCGCCGCGCCCGGATGAGCAGGTGACTGTCCGGTTCGGTTTGCAGGGGCATTATCATATCAGCGGACGTGATCGCGGGCGCTCCGCCAAAAAGCTGTGGCAGGAATCCGGTGTTGCCCCCTGGCTGCGCGAACGTACACCGCTGCTCTGGTATAACGATACGCTGATTGCGGCGGTCGGGGTCTTTGTGACGAAAGAGGGGGAAGCGGATGAGGCAGAACTGATGATTATGCAGGAAAAAACAACCCCGTCCGCGAACGGGGTTGCAGAGTTATTCAGGACGGTGAGTGATCAATAACAACTGTTCCCAGGTCGGGATGACTGAAGCTGACAATGGCGTCCAGACGAAGCTCCCGCAATTCGTTGTCAATCGTGACAACAAGGTATTCCACTTTCTTCCGGAGTACCAAATCGGTCGCTTTTCCTGTCAGAACATCGCCCCCCTGTAAGGTCACTTCCAGTACCATATGATGCTGGCAGGCCAGTTCGAGGTTGTCATAGTCATCACAATTAATTGGTTGATATTCATTTTCTGCAGACATATTCCCTCACCATACTTTCGCTCGCGGTATCATCCGCGGATGGTTATTCAAATAGCCTCATCGCTCCGGGAAGACTATATCATAGTTATCATATTGGCTATTACTGATTACATTTTATTATCAGCAAAACATACTGTTTATCACTGTTTTGGATAAAATCATTGCCAATTTAAAAATAAAAATGCGTAATTGTCTGAAAACGTATGAATATACAAAAACTGACAATCCTTTTGCTAACATTACCTCATCAGATGTTCAGGGGGAATACATGAAAAATCTAACAAAACTCTTATTGGCAGCAGGTATTTTCAGCATTACGGCCTGTAGTTCGACAGTCGTTGTGCCACCGGCACCGGAAGTCCATGTTCTTGATCGTGCGTATAACGGCGTGGTTCCGTGTGCGGATTGCTCCGGCATGGATGTGACCGTTTTACTGGAAGGTGACGGCACTTATGTTATGCAGCGCACTTATCTGCAAACCCGTGACGGCAACCAGACCTTCTTTGAAACCGGGACCTGGGCGAAAGACGGCGAAAAACTGCGTCTGACCGATACCGCCGGGCAGCGTGCCTATTATGATCCGCAGGATAAATCGCTGGTGATGCTGGATATTGACGGCAATCCGGTGAAATCAGACATGAACTACACCCTGAAAATGGTGAAACCGTTACAGCTGAAAGGCGAATACCGCTATATGGCCGATGCGGCAACCTTTAAAGATTGTCAGACCGGCGTGGTTTACTCGGTGCCGGGTAATATTGGTTTAGAGCAGGGTTACGGTAAGCTGGGTGTCGAAGGCGGCAAACCGGTCTATCTGGAAGTGGAAGGGTATTACACCATCCGTCCGTCCATGGAAGACGGTCAGTTTGATCAGGCGTTGATTCAGACCGGTAAATCTGTACTGGATAAATCACGCAGTTGTCAGTAAGTTCTCCGGAATCCCGCAGAAATAAAAAAGGCTGAACAAATGTTCAGCCTTTTTGCATTCACCGCGCTGATAATCAGGCAGTAATGATTTTCTCTTTCAGCACACTGACAATGTTATCCAGTGCGATCAGGGATTTATCTTCGCTGCGGCGGTATTTGTATTCCACCACACCGCTGTCGAGGTTACGATCGCCGATAACGATAGTATGCGGGATACCCATCAGTTCCATATCCGCAAACATCACACCCGGACGCTCTTTACGGTCATCAAAGATCACTTCAATACCCTGAGCGGTCAGGTCTGCGTAGAGTTTCTCCGCTACTTCTTTCACGCGGTAAGACTTGTGCATATTCATCGGCAGCAGAGCAACCTGGAACGGAGCAATGGCATCCGGCCAGATAATACCGCGATCATCGAAGTTCTGCTCAATCGCTGCTGCGACAATACGGGTCACCCCGATGCCGTAACAACCCATAAAGACGACTTCATTGTGACCGGCTTCATTCTGAACAGTCGCTTTCAGTGCTTCGGAATATTTTTTACCGAGCTGGAAGATATGACCGACTTCAATCCCGCGTTTGATCATCAGTGTGCCTTTGCCGTCCGGGCTCGGGTCACCGGCGACCACATTACGGATATCAGCGACTTCCGGCAGAGCGGCATCACGCTCCCAGTTGATACCGAAATAGTGTTTGCCGTCGATATTTGCACCGGCACCGAAATCACTCATCATGGCAACGGTACGGTCAGCAACCACCGGCAGCGGCAGATTAACCGGTCCCAGTGAACCCGGACCGGCATTCAGGGCTGCACGGATCTCTTCTTCGGTCGCAAATTCCAGCGGAGCGGCAACCAGCGGGTGTTTTTCCGCTTTCACTTCGTTGAGTTCGTGATCGCCGCGCACCAGCAGTGCAACCAGTTTGTGGCCGCTCTCTTTGCTGCCGTGAACGATCAGGGTTTTGACGGTTTTCTCAACCGGCAGATTAAACTGTTCAACCAGCTCTGCGATAGTTTTCGCGTTTGGTGTATCAACCAGTTCCATCGCTTTCTGCGGCTCAGGGCGCTCAGTGATATTGCAGACCGCTTCTGCCAGCTCAATATTGGCTGCGTAATCTGACTCAGAGGAGAAAATAACATCATCTTCGCCGCTCTGCGCCAGTACCTGGAATTCGTGGGATGCGCTTCCGCCGATAGAGCCGGTATCTGCCATTACCGCACGGAAATCCAGCCCGATACGATTGAAGATCTTACTGTACGCCTGATACATCGTATCGTACGTTTCCTGGAGTGAGTCCTGAGTCAGGTGGAAAGAGTATGCATCTTTCATGATAAATTCACGGGAGCGCATCACGCCAAAACGCGGACGAACTTCATCACGGAATTTAGTCTGGATCTGGAACACATTCAGCGGCAGCTGTTTATAAGATGTCACTTCGTTACGGATGATATCCGTGACCACTTCTTCATGCGTAGGACCCAGTACAAACTGGCGATCGCCGCGATCGGTGATACGGAGCAGCTCCGGACCGTACTGTTCCCAGCGTCCGCTCTCCAGCCATAAATCTGCGGGCTGAACGACCGGCATGGAAATTTCCAGCGAACCGGCATTTTCCATCTCTTCACGCACGATCTTCTCAACTTTGCGTAATACGCGGACACCGGTCGGCATCCAGTTGTACAGACCTGAGGCAAGTTTACGGATCATCCCGGCGCGCAGCATCAGCTGATGACTGACCACTTCGGCGTCAGCAGGGGTCTCTTTCAGAGTAGAGAGCAGATATTGGGTAGTACGCATTATTTAGGTTCCATTAGAACGACAAACATGTCTTATCGCAGAGGTATTCTGCGCAGAAGTGAAATTAAGCCTGACAGTTTACCAGTGACTGCCGCGCCCCAAAAGAGGGGAATCGCGTTTTAGCGTTTTTCCAGACTGATGACTTCGGTTACGCCATCACGGATATGCCAGCGGACATTTAAATCCAGCAGGTGGACGGCATAGATTTTATCGTCAGCCTGTTGTTTTTTATACGCCGGGCGCGGGTCCTGCGCCAGTACCTGAGTGATAAAACGGGCCAGATCAGGATATTGTGCGGCCTGAGCCGTTATGAATTGCTGTGCGGCAGCACTGAATACGACCGGCATATCCGCCGGGGGCTCTTCCTGAGCAAAACCGGCCAGTGCTCCGGGGACGGATTCAGCATAAGGCAGATAGGGTTTGATATCCAGCACGGGTGTGCCGTTAAGCAGATCCAGACTACCGAGAGAAAGGTAGGCGGTATCGCCGTCGTAACAGATTTTTTTCAGTTCAACCAGCGACATTCCGACCGGATTCGGGCGGAAAGTGGAGCGGGTGGCAAATACGCCCATTTTGGCATTACCGCCAAGGCGCGGCGGACGTACGAGCGGACGCCAGCTGCCTGCCGGAATATCATGGAAGACAAAGATAACCCACACGTGACTGAACTGTTCCAGTCCGCGCACGCAATCGGCGTGATTATAGGGGGCAACAAAGTGCAACTCCCCTGTTCCGTCCTCAACCAGCCCGGGCTGGCGCGGGATCGCAAATTTTTCCTGCCACGGTGAGCGGATAAAACCCACGGGGGAAAATGAAAACTCAGACATCATCAACCTTAATCGCAGTACCTTCACATACCGTCAGTTGCTTACAACCCTGTGCGGGTGTCACGGCACACTGATGGAGTAACACGGCATCTGCTTTCAGTTTTCCGGCCCGGTACAGCATTTGCTTCCGGGCTGCCGGAATACCGGACTGTGCAGATTTTGCCGCTTCCGGGCAATTCTGACCCAAAACCACGCCAAGGTCACGGAAAGGTTTACCCAGCAGTTCTTCCGGGCGGGTATAGAGTTTGACGCGTGATGCTGCGGATGTTGATTTGGCTTTTTTACCGGCCGGTTTTTTCAGCCGCATATCGGCATATTGCGCTTGTTCCTGCTCAGAATGACTCTGACGGAAAGAACATCCCGCCATAAGAAGAGCAAGCAGGCTGATAATAAGCACTCGCATGGAAAGAAATCCTCTGGCTGTACAAAACAGAAAAGTAAGAGAAGATGAAGTATTATTATTTATAAGAGAGCATTTCATGTTCATAGCAAAACAAAAAGGGTGAACAATTGTTCACCCTCAGTGTAATATTCTTTGATTAAAGAGAAAAGGATTTAGAGGTTATTCTGAATCCCCTGTCTTTTACCAGCCTTTCACCGCACCGCCGTTGAAGACTTTATCTGCTTCGTTAAAGACTTCATCTGACTGATACGCCTGAACAAATTGTTTCACAGCTTCGCTGTCTTTATTATCTTCACGGGAGACAATAATGTTGACGTAAGGTGAATCTTTATCCTCGACAAATAAGCCGTCTTTAGCCGGGGTTAAATTGATCTGGCTGGCGTAAGTCGTGTTGATCACGGCCAGGTCGATCTTATTATCATCCAGTGAACGCGGCAGCTGCGGGGCTTCCAGCTCAATCAGTTTCAGACCTTTCGGGTTTTCAACCACATCAAGAACAGTCGGCAGCAGGCCGGTGCCTTCTTTCAGTTTGATCAATCCCTGCTTCTGTAATAACAGCAGTGAACGGCCGAGGTTGGTCGGGTCATTCGGCAGGGCGATTTGTGCACCGTCCTGTAATTCATCCAGTGATTTGATTTTCTTTGAATAACCGGCAATCGGATAAACAAAGGTATTACCCACAGTGGTTAACTTATAGTTACGATCTTTAATCTGCTGATCCAGGTACGGCTTATGCTGGAATGCGTTCAGGTCGATATCACCGCGGCTGAGCGCTTCATTCGGCATGACGTAGTCATTGAAAGTAACCAGCTCGACATTCAGGCCGTATTTGTCTTTGGCAACTTTCTTCGCCACTTCTGCCACCTGCTGTTCAGCACCGACAATCACGCCGACTTTGACACTTTTCGGATCTTTTTCATTCTGTCCGCAACCCGCCAGTACTAATGAACCCAGCAAAGCCCCGGCAACGACAAGCGATTTTAATTTAAAAGCCATCTTTTCTTTCCTCGTTCTGTGTAATACGCGTTCGCAGTCAGTGCGGCGCGGAGAGTGTTTTACTTGTGGGTTACCGCTTTAACCAGGCGATCACCACATACCTGAATAATAAAGACCAAAACAACCAGCAATGCCAATACCGTATTCATAACAACAGCGTTATATCCGACATAACCATACTGATAACCAATCTGACCTAACCCGCCGGCACCAACTGCACCACCCATCGCAGAGTAACCCACGAGTGTGATCAGCGTAATGGTCGCCGCGTTGATCAGTCCCGGTAACGCTTCCGGCAGCAGGATCTTGCTGACAATCTGCAGTGGTGTGGCACCCATTGAGCGGGATGCTTCGATCAGACCTGACGGTATCTCCAGCAGGGCGTTTTCCACCATGCGGGCAATAAACGGTGCCGCACCGACAGTCAGAGGAACAATCGCCGCTTGTAACCCGATAGATGTACCGACAACTAACCGGGTAAACGGAATCATCCATACCAGTAAGATAATGAACGGGATCGCACGGAAAATATTGACCAGTACGGACAGTATCCGGTACAGGCTTTTATTATCTGCAATCTGACCCGAACGGGTGATATATAACAGTACCCCCACCGGCAGGCCGATTAAAAATCCCAGGAAACCGGATGCAAATGTCATGACCAGGGTTTCCCAGATGCCTTTAACTAACAGTAAAATCATTCCTTCAGACATAACCGAGAACCTCTGTTTTTACGTGGTGTTCTTTCAGAAAATCAATGGCCGCTTCAACATCCTGCGGGCTGTTGCCGTCCAGCTCTGCCAGCATGACACCAAATTTCACACCGCCAGCATAATCCATCTGAGAGCTCAGTATGCTGATATCAATATTGAACTTGCGTGATGCAATCGAGATCAGCGGCGCATCAACGGACTGACCACCAAACTCCAGTTTCAGCAGTGGCCCCAGTCCTTCCGCCGGTTCCGGTTTAAGCCGTGCCAGGTAATCTTCCGGTACATCCAGGTGCAGGGTAGACTCAATAAATGCCTGCGCCACCGGGGTTTTCGGATGAGAGAACACTTCACTCACTGTATTCTGTTCAATCAGCTGTCCGCCGCTGATAACCGCCACCTGGTCACAAATGCGTTTTACCACATCCATTTCATGGGTGATCAGCAGGATAGTTAACTCCAGCCGGCGGTTGATATCTTTCAGCAGCTCCAGAATCGAACGGGTGGTTGCCGGGTCCAGTGCGCTGGTGGCTTCATCACACAACAGAACCTCAGGTTCGTTTGCCAGCGCACGGGCGATGGCAACACGCTGCTTCTGACCACCGGACAGATTCGCCGGGTAAGCATCCCGCTTGTCGGTCAGGCCGACCAGATCAAGCAGTTTCACAACCCGTTTTTCAATTTCTGCTGCCGGGACGCGATCAAGTTCCAGCGGCAGAGCGATATTCCCGAACACGGTGCGGGAAGATAACAGATTAAAATGCTGAAAAATCATACCGATGCCGCGACGGGCACGGGTTAACTCTTTATCGTTCATCTTAGTGAGATCACGGTCGCCGACGAGTACTTGTCCGGATGTCGGCCGTTCCAGCATGTTCACACAGCGGATAAGTGTACTTTTTCCGGCGCCGGAAGCACCGATCACACCGTAAATCTGCCCTTGCGGGACGTGCAGGTTAATATCAGAAAGTGCCTGTATTTCGCGATGACCCTGCTGAAAAACCTTATTTATATTCGTCAGCTTTATCATGTAATTATTATTACCTTGTTACGTGAAACTGGTTGTTCACCAGATGATTTTCGGATGTTAAGATGTCTGGACGGCTAAGTCAACAGGATTTAGTTATCAGGCCGCATTCTCATTCCTCATCAAATAAGCGATACTAAATACATTATTGATGACGGACTAAGAGTGTAACCATGGGTATCCCCGCAGTATTTCTGGACAGAGACGGCACTATTAACGCAGACACCGGCTATCTCCACGAGATTGATGATTTTCAGTTTATCGAAAACGCGATAGAAGCAATGCAGGCCATCAAACAGATGGGCTATGCCTTAATCATAGTCACAAATCAGTCAGGTATCGCCCGCGGTATGTTTACCGAAGATCAGTTTATGCATCTGACCGAGTGGATGGACTGGTCTCTGGCAGATCGCGGCGTTGATCTGGATGGTATCTATTATTGTCCTCATCATCCTGAAGGCACTGTTGAAGAGTTTCGTCAGGTATGTAACTGCCGCAAACCGGCACCGGGTATGCTGCTGGATGCGCAGAAACACCTGAAGATCGATATGGGTAACTCTTATATGGTAGGAGATAAACTTGACGATATGCTGGCCGGACGTGCAGCTGAAGTGGGTACAACCGTATTGGTACGCACCGGCAAACCGGTAACAGAAGACGCTGAAGCGGCGGCAGATATTGTGATTAACAGTATTGCGGATTTGCCTGCACTGCTGAAACCCGTACAAAAAAGCGCAAAATCACCTAAAAAATAACCTGATTGGGTGTTTTATCTGCGAACGGAAAAAAAATTGAAATTAACCCTTGCGGTCAGATGAAAACTCCCTATAATTCGCATCCGTTGTCACGGCACAGGACGCTGAGTCCGCTGAGATAACAAGGTGAAAAGTCTGAAATAAATACTTGACACCGAATGAGGAAAGCGTAGTATACGCAGCCTCGCAACAACGCAGAAGACCGGCAACGGCAGCGAATGTTGCAACTGCTCTTTAACAATTTATCAGACAATCTGTGTGGGCACTCGCAGGACATATCACAAAAAATATATTTTT